>JAGFND010000150.1 GCA_021409285.1 Candidatus Methanoperedens sp.
AGATGAAACTTCCCTCCTACCTGGATAATATCAAAGGCGTAGAAAGATATCGTGCATTTAACAGGTGGGGTATTGATGCGGCAAATGCCGTGGCGACCGAAATGATAAAAAAGCATCCTTCGCAGAGATTTCTCCTGACAATGAATGTGGGAGAGATCGATAGCGGCGCTCATAATATGGGAGATGATGATTATGTGAAGCTTATTGAGGCGCTTGATGCTGATTTTTATCCGATATATAAAACAGCTCTTGACAATAATATCGCCCTTTTTGTCACAGCTGATCATGGCATGTCATTTGCCACTCTTAACGCAAGAAGGGGCGGGCACAGCTCGGATAAATATTTAACTAAGCTTGAAAGCGTGCGAATTCCGCTCGTTATACTTTCCCCGAATACAGTAACGGGAGTTATTAGCGGAGAATATGGGCAGGAAGATATAGCTCCCACTCTTCTGGGTGTGCTTGACCTGCCGGCACACCTCCAGTATGCAGACGGCAATGCCATCAATGTAAAAAAATATGCCAGCATTTTCGTAAAATCCGACCCGAAATACCAGATATCATTATGGAATAATGGCCAAAAAGTATCAGAGCGCTCGGATTCTGAGCTTATTTTTACGGGACTGCCGCTAAACTCAAGTTATACCCTCAAAGCAACTGGCGATGGTTTGAATTTTGAGGAAAAAGTGTCACTTGATTCGGATAAGCAGTTCAATTTAGTTAAACCTGATAGCGGATCCAGTATCAGTAACAGGGGATTTATTGCAATTATCCTGATCTTGATGGTGAATGTCCTGGGATTGATCATTATCAGGCGGATCAAGGATTGAATGTGATATTCATGATGAAGGGTGTAATCTGTAACCAGGCTGTGGGACAAAATAGCTCAAGGTTCACTCATCAAGCTTTTACTAATTATCACGTAAACCCTTCTTCCAATGTATTTTTTGGGCACATCAGCTTTAGCTGAAGTACCAAACGGAGTAACTACTCTTTCAAGAAAACCTTCTATTTCGCTTTCTTTCAAAGTTAATTCATCTTTTTTAAGTTCTAGAATTCTTGCCATTAATACTAGATATCTATAGATATCTATATATAGTTTTCCGTCCAATATAACATTATGATTCGAAGTGAAGACATTCGGGACAGAGTAAAAGACATAGATGACTATCTCCTCAAGAAATATAAAGAAAGCAAAACAATTGAGAAACGAGATTGGCGAACTTATGAACAGCAATTAATGAAAAGGGTCAAAGGAGCAATCAGCAATCTTGAGCCTTTAATAAATGAAGCAACCAATATTGAAATCCATAGAGGTCCTGGAAGACCGCCAGAGCTTGATCTTAAACAGAGCGTAACAATCTTATTAATCAAGGAATTGATAGGAAAAAGTAACAGAAGTATGGCTTCAATGCTTGATTTATTTTCTATGCTTTCAGGAATCAATGTCAATTATAAAAAAGTGGAGAGATTATATTCAAATTACGATGTATCGTTGGCTATTATCAATCTACACATATTGATTATGAAGGAGAAAGGGGTAACGAAAATTAATGCATGTGGAGATGGAACGGGATATTCATTATCAATAAAAAAGCATTACGCTTCAGAAACACAAATAAGAAAAGATAAGGCAAAAGAGTATTCTGGAACCAAGGCTTTCGCCTATTCCTTTAAGTTGATGGATCTTGACTCCAAAATGTATGTAGCAATGGGAATGAGCTTGAAAAGTGAAAAGGAAGCTTTTGATAAGGCGATGGAAATGCTAAAACACATTGACATCGAAATCGAGAGTGTGAGGCTTGATAAATATTACAGCTTTCCTTCGTATGTAGATAGATTCGGGAAAGCAAAGGTCTATGTCATTCCGAGAAAAAATGCAACACTGAATGGTTCATGGAAATGGAAGGATACGATGGAAGATTTTGTGAATGATACAATGACATATCTTCGACAATATTATTTGCGAAACAATTCTGAATCTGGATTTTCGGCTGACAAAAGGTGGTTTGGATGGAAAGTGGGACAAAAAAGAGATGATCGTATTGACACAGCGTTAACATGTACGGGTGTCTGGCATAATTTGATGAACCTGTACCCCGGTTAATTTTGTCCCACAGCCCGATAAACCGTATAATACAAATCAATTAGATGAAGCTTTGAATCTCGATTATCTAACTACCAGTCACCATCTCAATGTCCTTGCTAATAATGGACTAATCTCAACAGAATGCGATAATTACTCTAGAACATATTTTCTTTCCAAAATTATGGAGGAAAATTTGAAAAGTTTCAATCAAATTTGGGAAAAAATTAACTTATGACATCGACACGACAGTATAAATGCCCGACCTGCAAGCATGCGATAACGATAACGAGAGCAGATTTTATTAAAGGGATTGCTATGACTTCATGCGGTGATTGCGGCAAGAATGCTTTTACTATAGAGGATGTTCTATTGAATTATAAATAAGAAAATGCACGCTTTAAATTATCCTAGCCATTGGCTGCACCTTTTTCTTAATTTTTGAGACAAGAATATGAATTATAATACTGACGAAATAAAGAAACATGAGAATTCAGACGACTATGCACACTAATATATTTATATTTTTCTAATATATTATATTGCATAGATAATTATTATGACAATCCGTGTTATAAGCAAATATCTCTTTAAAATCCAATAAATTTGCTTTCCCATTTTTGATATAGAAAAAGGTTTCAAAAAAATACATAGCCTAAAATATTCAGGCATGGCAATACACTAAATATATTAATAGCGGAAACCCTGCAAACATTCATGTTCTGGATTAAGAACAATAAAAGCAGGGGCAGAAATTGATAGGCCAAACAGGATGTTAAAACCAAAAGCACATAATGGCAATACAAAGAAGCCCCTGTGTTCAAGATTTGTGCGCGAAATGGGCTTAAAAGGCGTGCAAGACCGCCATAGGCGCATGCTGTGGAAGAACGCCTGCAAGTGTTCTGGCAAAACCTACTGGTTTTAAACCGAAAATAAAAAAAAAGAAGTAACTTAACTGGATAAGCTACATGACTGAATATTCCATTTCTGGGGCAGTTTTCTTGCAAACACGTTCTATGTATAGCAAAGCAGCTTCAAACGAATTGAACCCATTCACATTTCCATTTTCCCATACTACGCTTATATTTCTTATTTCATTCCTATCGTTATTCTTACGGTTTTTCATATTCAACGCCACCTAATATTTTTACTGTCACTTCCGTTTTTCCCAATTTTTACTTTGTGGCTTTACTGTTATTTAAATTTATTGAATGTGGCATAATATCAAGGTAATCCATTTGAAAATTCAAGAAATAGTGTAACCCATGTTTTCAAAAAAATTGCCGAAAAGACCACCCTTTGTTCTGTGTTCGCAAGGGATATGAGCAAGGCAGGGGCAGATACATAGACTGTTTATGTGGAAGAATTCCCCGAAAGTGTACTGGCGCGCCATTACAGTGATTATTCGGTAGGTGCTATTACCAGGGTAGGTGTTGAATTATTTTCTTCACCAATTACATAATCTACTGTTACCAAAATTCTATTTTATTTTCAAGACCACCTTACCTCGTGGATGCCCGGTTTGTAAATATTCAAGAGCCTCCCTGGCTTTTTCCAGCGGAAAAGTTTTCTCAATTTGAGCTTTCAAAATATTCTTATCCGCAAGTTCAGCTACCCTGGACAATCGCTCATTATTCACCTGTGTGAATTGTGCTATGGCATTTACTCCGTATTTTTTCATTAAGTCCGGGCGGGGCTGTTCCAGCATCGAAACTATTATACCTCCTTTTTTGAGAACTGCAAATGATCTCGCATAGGTCTCGCCGCCTACCGTGTCAAATATTGCATCATAGTCATGCAATATCTTTTCAAAGGATTGATTCTTATAATCTATAGCTTCATCTGCTCCGAGTTCTCTGGCATATTCCATATCCCTGGCGTTCACCGTTGTTGCTACATAAGCCCCGAGGTACTTTGCCAGTTGGATGGCCATTGTCCCTATACCTCCCGCTCCTCCGTGGATGAGTATCTTCTTTCCTTTTGAAAGTCCTATATGCTCAACGAGTGCCTGCCAGGCGCTCACACCGACAAGAGGCAATGCAGCAGCTTTCATATGATCGACCTTCCTGGGTTTTCTTGATACGACTTTTGTATCGGTAGAAACAAATTCCGCAAATGATCCTGAACCGCCTCTTAAGGCGCTGGCCTGCCCGAAGACCTCATCACCCTTCTTGAATTCTGAAACCCCGGCGCCCGTTTCAATAACTACGCCTGAAAAATCTCCTCCAAGAGTTGCCGGAAATATCAAGGGCACCATTTCCTTCATATACCCTTCGCGGATCTTCCAGTCCACGGGGTTAACCCCTGCCGCGTAAACTTCGACAAGGATCTGGCCCTGTGAGATGACCGGAACCGGTGCATTTTTATTGATATCAACTACTTCACTGCTTCCGTATTTTCTGATCTGTGCTGCTTTCATCTTGCTAACCTCCTTTAATTCCCGAAATTAGAACTTTTATTCTTATTGGATATATTTTTTAAAATTTCCCTTTTAACATATATTTCCCATTAGTAGAACATATACTTTTTCTAACTTATTAATGCCTGACGATCTATTTCTCTCCCGCTTTCTTCTTGAGCGCCGCCAACGCATTCAACGCCTCAATTGGGGTCATAGCATCCACATTGAGCTTCTTTAACTCCTCAACAACTGGAGATTCCTTTGCAGTATTATCAGCATCAAAAAGCATAAGCTGTGTATATTTCGCGCTGTCCTTTGCTCGCCCTATAGAACTTGCACTCTCGACTTCTTTTAAGATTTCCTTTGCCCTTTGCGTCACTTTTAGCGGAACTCCTGCAAGCCTTGCCACATGGATGCCGTAACTCCTGTCTGTTGCGCCTGGAATTATCTTTCGTAAAAAAACCAGGTCATTGCCTTCTTCTTTTACTGCCACATGGAAATTTTTTACACGTTTAAGAACGCTGCTGAGCGCTGTGAGCTGGTGGTAATGAGTTGCAAAAAGCGCCCGGACTCCAAGGCGGTCTTTATTATGGATGAACTCAACCACAGCTTTTGCAATGCTAAAACCATCATAAGTGCTTGTGCCCCTTCCGATCTCATCCAGAAGGATAAGGCTCTTCGGGGTGGCATTGTTCAGGATGTTCGCAAGTTCTACCATCTCTATCATGAACGTGCTCTGCCCACTGGCAAGATCGTCAAAGGCGCCTACGCGTGTGAATATCCTGTCCACAAGCCCGATGGAAGCATAAGTGGCTGGCACAAAACTGCCGATC
>JAGFND010000151.1 GCA_021409285.1 Candidatus Methanoperedens sp.
GAGCTCTTTATGAAAATGAGTGATATTAAACAGTTTGATGACAAAGGCGAGGAACTTGTCGATGACCTTATTTTTTTGGGAATGATCAGACCTGCCGCCAGAATCCTATGCTATCTTCGAGATATTAATGAGGCAACTTCAATGGAAATCGAATCTGGAACTAACCTGCGCCAGCCTGAAGTCAGCATTGGCATGAAGGAATTAAAGGAACGTGACTGGGTAAATGAAAGGGAAGAAACGAGGCGAGGCAAAGGCAGGCCATATAAGTTATACTCGCTTAAAGTCGAGTTCAATGAGCAGAAGCTAAATTGAAAGAAGCTCAAGCTAAATTAAAAGAGGCAGAAGCTAAATTAGCAGAGTCAGATGCTAAGTTGAAAAAAGTCTATTGGTTCTTTTTTTGGAAGCGAAATAAGATGAATATTTCATTTTCAGGTACTCATCTATTTTGTACTGCTTTCATCGTATTTCTTTCAACCATCTTTTCCATTATCGTCCAAAAGTGAATGAACGATCGGATAAATTTATATACTATGCAGGTGTTTATAGTAATGTTTGCCACGAGTGAACTTAGGAGTGGGAAATTTATCGTGCCTGCCTCCTTCATCAGACAGCCACCTATCCAATCAGACAATCCGGTGCCTGAGGAAGGCACAATCCCTATAATTTAAATTTCTATTTCGAAGGATGCACAGCCAGCAAGCCAATTTTTCAATTATAATGGAGGTTGAATAAATGAAATATTCTATAGGAGATATAGTGGAATTTAAAATTGATTCTATTGAAACAGATAAAGGAGAAGTTAAGTTCATAGAAGAAGACTGTAACGAAAGCAATTTGTATATAAATAGCTACAGTGGTTGGGCATACAAAGTTCCTGAAAAAAAGATTGTATCACGTTAATTCTTAACCTCATATAATTGACAAGCGGGTTAGGATATTGCTCATTGACGTCAGGTGAGAAATGGGCAGGTTTGAGAATGGAGTTATGGGATTTAAAAAGTTATCAACTGTTCATATACACGAGGATTTATCCTTAATAAGCTTGCCGATAAACCGTATAATGTAAATCAATTAGCTGAAGCTTTGAATATCGATTATCAAACTACCAGTCACCATCTCGATGTCCTTGCCAATAATGGAATAATCACAATAGAAAGCGATGAATACTGTAGAATATATTTACTTTACAAAGATATGGAGGCAGATATGTGGACTAAGAAACCCGATAAATTAATAACAAGAAAACAGAACGAAGGAGAACAATAAGTCGTTCTAACTTTAATTCAATTGGTTTGACCTTTCTTTTTGAGCAATCCTCCTAAGTAGAGAGTAAATATTATCCATATTATTAATATAAACAAAGATATAATTAAACTGGAATTATTATAATATTTTTCCAACGAATCAACAATACCAATTGCTCTTTCGAATAAAATTACACTAAGGGTTATATATAAAGCGAAATTGAATTCTTTTTCTTCCATGTAATTCTATATTATTTTTTTGATAGATAAACTTTTTCGTTTTATGGTTATAAGAATTATGAGATTGTTAGAATCTGGCAACATGATTTTAAAAATGGGTGCATACAAATCCATCATAAAATAATTTGTTTGATATTTAGTACTGAGGTTTAAGCGTTTTATGGGTTACTGCACCTTAACCAACATACGATCGCTTGCACTACAGGCTATAAACAGGCTATAAACACGTTCTCATTTCACCGTAGCGGTTTATTTTGAGTAATATTATGAATATCATCTTATGCAATTATCAGATATTACAACACTATTGGTCGAGTTTAAAAATCAAGTTTTATTACCTCTACATGCACATTATCATAATATAGATTTCACGTTAAGCATATCCTATTATACTAATAAGTAGATAATAGAAGTTGTGCTTTAAAACACCCTCGAAAGCACAATAAATGAAGTCTAAACCTTGTGAGTACCTCCAAAAAGATTCTTTCCCCCAAAGATTATAACTCACAAGGGTGTAGGAATTGGATAGGATAATGGAAAAATCAAAACCCAAATAATAGGTTTTGATTCTTCTCTTTTAGCGTTTATGGGGCGTTTTTAACAACGGGTTAATGATAATGATTTAATGATCTTCACCTGTCCCATATCCGCTCAGATCTAAACAATATTCAAGATCCTGATCAATGCTGAATTGAGCAATGAGGGGCTCGCCGTCGTTGATCCACTTATCGATCGCAAGCAGTGTAGGCACCTTTGTTATCGTCAGATAGGCAAATCCCTGATTAAGTCCGGGTGAGATTGCTGATATTACCGCCGTTTCTGTTAAATTTGATGTAATGACTGTACTGGCCCTTCCTTTTTCATCGATAACAAGGCTGGTAAATAACACATTCCCGAGCGTTGAGGAAATGTTGATCTTTACGCCTGCTTTTCCAGCATTTTGCATTTTCTTATCTTTCAGGCAGTATCATAAGGATCTATATAAGCGTTCAGGTCATCTGTAAGATGGATAAGTGTGTATCTTTCTTTCAGAACCGGATCATAAACCAGTTCGAAGGTTATCATATAATCCCCAGGATCATGAAGAACGACGCCATACTGCATCCCATTATCTAAAAACCATCTGCCATTTTCAAGTAAACCTTCGCGGAGTTCGATAGAGCTCTCAAGAGGTATTCTTGCTTTTCCTCCTGTTCGCGACCTGTAATAGATCACGTTCCCATTTTCTGTAAGCATTCCATGTGGTGTATTTGTCAAATTATGATCATTTTCCGGGTCTGGATCAACTCCAAATGAGAGAAATTCTACATCATCTGGTATTGTCAATTTATAAGTGCGGATGTTGCCGGTTGGCGCTGTCGTATCGATAAGGTTCCGGGAAGAACCGGATTGCATCAACTTCAGCGTGACTTTCATCTCACCTATCTGCTTTTCCATGATATCGGCTGTCCTGCCCTGTTCAAGATACTTCATTCCCGCTGCAGCTATTGCCACAATGGCGGCTGTCAATATTATATAAACCAGAAGTCGCAGTGGAATTTCCATTATCGCGCGGTCATCATGTATAAAAGATGTCATTTTTTTGTTCTCAGGGATTTTTCGATCATAAATATTCTTGCCTATGGAAATCATGTAAAAAATTAATAAAAGTATTACTGGAAAACTATAAATAATGTTAAATTAACATCAGGCATCTATTATGGTGAAAAACTTGATAAAAAATACCGACGAAAAGCGAAACAGCGAAACGTCGGCAGATACCCACGGCAGGATGGAATCCATTGACCAGAGTTTAAGAAGTGTTGATAACCGCCTGAGAGCAGTTGAGAAACGCCTGTCAGGTAAGAAATCTATTCCAGGATCAAACAATGATATGATAGTCATTGAGGAGATGGATAGAAAAGATATTGATGGGGTATTGGTGAAGATAGAGAAGTCCTTAGAAGTCCTGCTCCGATCTGTAGATGAAATAAGAAACGAGAGCCTTGTAAAGGATATAGCCATCCGTTTGAACAATTTACAGGCAGAGATAGCTAAATTGAATAATAAAAAGGGGACCCGGGAAACAGAAGCAAAAACCCAGATAGATATGATCAATTTCCAGGAAAAAGTAATGGCTATCGAACAGAAACTCATCCACTTCGAAAATTTGACAAATGAAACTCATGTTAATAAAATAACTATCGGAAAGATAAAAGTACCACTGGAATTCTCAGGACTTGTTGCGTCATTCGTATTGCTGGGGACAGGAATACTTATTTATACAAATCATTGGAGCATTATCAGGTCTTCCTATTATCCGATAACTATCGGATTGCTGTTCGGAGCCGTGGTTGTTTTGAAATTTGCGGTAACGAACAGGACTTGAGGATTGAGCAATAATGGTATTTTTTCTTACAGGATAATATCAGCAAATTTTAAGCATTGAGAACACGCTTTGTGATTGTGCCAATCAAGGGATTTATAGAATATAAAAGAAGAGAATATTGTAACGACATCGGATGTCCTGTACAAATGATGATGAATAAGACGTCGCAGAATTCAGCAGATTATGATGACCTGAGGGAAATCTGCCAGATAAAGTGCCTTCATACAACCTATGAATTCCATCACTGGCTGATCGAAAAAAGTTATTTGATAGTAAGGCCTGAACAAAAATCGGAGGTAATTGAAAATGAACTGGGGAATGAAAAATAGGATTTCACGAATAATCAAACCCGAAACCGGGCGCTGCGTCATGCTGGCTGTTGACCATGGCTATTTCCAGGGACCGACCAGCGGCCTTTTGAACCTGAGTGAAACTGTCGAACCATTATTGCCATATGCCGATGCTTTGATGATAACAAGAGGAGCGATCAGGAACTGGATAGAACCCACGGCGGATATACCCATAATTTTACGTGTTTCTGGTGGCCAGAGCATCTTGAAGGAATTATCCAATGAGACAATAACGACATGCATAGAAGATGCCATAAGGATCAATGCGTCTGCGATCACATGCTCAGTATATGTTGGGGGAGAATATGAAAAACAAACAATCGATAATCTATCAAAGCTGGTTGATGACGGTGAAAAATATGGCATCCCTGTTCTTGCTGTGACCGCAGTCGGGAAAGATATGGCCAGAGAAGCGCGGTACCTGGGGCTTGCTTCAAGGATTTGTGTTGAGATCGGAGCGCATATAATAAAGACATATTATACAGAAGATTTCAAGAAAGTCGTGGAAGCTTGCGGCAATGTCCCGGTCGTTATCGCCGGCGGCAAAAAGCAGCCTGAGATGGATGCCCTGCAAATGGCCTGTAATGCAGTTTCGGATGGCGCTGTCGGAGTGGATATGGGAAGAAATATCTTCCAGAGCGACAGCCCGGTAGGTATGATACAGGCGGTACGAGCGATTGTACATGAAAAGAAGTTGGCAGATGAGGCTTTTCAGATCTACGAAAGCTCGAAAAAATAGATATTGGCTTGATTTATTATAAAATCATGAAAATCGCTGTATATTACAACAATAATGATATCAGGATCGAAAATAGGCCGATACCTGAAATAAAAAAAGGTGAAATACTTGTAAAAGTCAAAGCATCAGGCATTTGCGGGACCGATTTGATGGAATGGTACCGCATCAAGAAACCTCCACGGGTACTTGGTCATGAGATGACAGGAGAAATAATCGAATCAAGGTCGGATAAATTCAAAGCTGGCCAAAGGGTTTTTGTGAGTCATCATGTCCCATGCAATGAATGCAAGTATTGTATTTCAGGCGATCATACTGCCTGTGAGACTTTGCATAAAGGCAATTATGATCCGGGCGGA
>JAGFND010000152.1 GCA_021409285.1 Candidatus Methanoperedens sp.
GTTCAGTTAACCTCTCCAATCTGCCAAGTTTGAGCAAATACTCTTGAAAAACCTTGTTTTCCATACGTTTTGAATGTACCACAGCATAGTAAATATGTCCTCTGCTTTTACATGACTTAATATGCATATGGCTATATTGTTTTCCCTACATAAATATTTTATGGTGATATCACTCGATTATTGCTTTCCCTACAAAAATTAGACCAAAGAGCTGCAGCCCATTGAACGGCTAAAAAGGAGAAAAATTATGAAGAATAAGTATTTAAGATGCTAAACTCACGCTTTAATAGTTTACATTCATAATAGACAATATTGAGTGGCGGGTATAACAGCAATACAAACGGAGGAATACTATGAAAAGCAGTACACAGGACCTGGCAGAAGACAAGATCCACAAAGTGAAGGGTGAGATCAAGGAAAATGGGAAACTCATCAAGAATCCCGACATGGAAACAGAAGGCAAAGACGAAAAGATAGCCGGCAAAGTTCAATGATGGGAATTTTAATGGTACAGCTTGAAACGGAATTACCCTTCTATAGTGGGCGGAGAATAACCGTACCATGAACCTTCCTGGCCCAGATAGTACAATGCATCTTTAAGAATCTCTTTGTGATCTTTTTCAAAATCCACTAGCTTTAGAAAAAGGTCTTTGATTGATCTAATGTCTGTTTTTTGGGCGCTCTTTGAATATAATTCAATAGACCTCTCTTCAGTTCTGATACCAAGTTTCAGGGCTTCCTGTGTTTCGGTTATGTTCATTGGCTCAAGTGATTCAGGGAAAACCTCGCTGGCTTTTTTCCTGTTCTTTTCATCCAAAACCCCCTCTTCGAAGGATTTTCCCGATATCTTCCGGTACTCTTTCTCAAGGAGTTGCCTGTGGTCTCCTTCATCTCTTGAAAGGCCTCTGAAAATCGATTTAGCATTTTCCTCCTCAACAAGTTCGCTAAATATCGAATAGTATTCCTGGCCATATATCTCGATCGAAATCGCTTCTTTCAGGATATCAAGAATATTGTTTTGATCGTTCGTATTATTCACCCATCAAAAGTTGATTTCTAACAGTAATAAAGATAGTGTATGATTGTAATAAATTGGAAAAATTGCCTTTTTAGATTGGTTTTAGATACAATACTTATATAAACGAGTCAATATCATCATATATTTGCCATAAGTATGGGAGATAAAATGAATGAAAAAAAGAATGTGCTGGGTACGAGTATGATAAGAAGAAGTGGAGTGCTTGCAAACAAAGCTATGGTCTATGAGGAAAAAGCACCTTACAGCAATACGATTAAGCTATTGATGGTGTCTGGCTTATTCTTACTGGCTCTTCTGTACTTTATAGCTGTCTTTAGAAAGCCTGAACAGGCTGAATTTGCTTTGCTTTTGGCCTTATCAATCTCAACTCTGGTTATGTGGAGCTTTTTCAACATCAAATTCAGAATCACAACCAATGATGTGGAGGCTTCAATGCCTCCTTTTAAATACAGAATCCCGTTTTCTGAAATCAAAAATGTAAAAACGATAGAAGACATTCCCTGGTACGCAGGTTGGGGGCTGCGCATCTGGGGAAGAAGACTTGCTTTCATCAGCATGCGTAAAAGAGCGGTATTGATTGAAAAGGAGAATGGGTTTTTCAGGAAACTTATACTGACTACTCAAAATCCTGAAGAATTCATTAAAAAATTAAAAGAGGAAATGGAATGAATAATTTTCAGAAATTAACCACCTGGAATAGTTTTAATAAGGTTCTTGTAGATATGAATATGTGTTTGCATGTGATACATGTTAAGGGAGATGCATCTAAGAAGTATTAGTATAGTGTGGAGGATCTTATGAAAACTTCATTTCAATTAGGGAAAATAATGGGTATACCTATTAAATTGCACATAACGTTTCTTCTGATTCTGCCGTTCTTTGCATGGAGTTTTGCAATCACTCCCCCAAGGTTCGGATTCAGCGATCAGGATTTGCCACTTCGGTACGTTCTGTCGATGGCTGCAGCGGTTTCGCTTTTTACTTGCGTAGTATTGCATGAGCTGGGACATTCTTACATAGCTAAAAAACACGGAACCAACATCCGGAATATAACACTTTTCCTTTTTGGCGGCGTCTCATCCCTGGAAGAGATCCCAAAAAATCCCAGGACTGAATTGAAAATGGCTATGGCAGGGCCGGGCGTGAGTTTTTTTATCGGTTTAATATTAACAATAATATACTCGTTTTTTAAACCCGCCGGCGAATCTTTTACAGATTATGTATTTTTAAGCCCGATAAACGATCCATATCTTCGTCTTGTCTGGATGATGGCAATATTAAATATTGTTCTTGGCATCTTTAACCTCCTTCCTGCATTTCCCATGGATGGCGGCAGGGTGCTCAGAGCATGGCTTGCAGAACGGATGTCTTATATCAAAGCCACGCGGGAGGCAGCGGGTATAGGAAAGATGTTTGCCATCCTTATGGGGATTTTCGGATTATTTTACAATTTCTGGTTTATGCTGATCGCATTCTTTATTTACATAGGTGCTTCCGAAGAAGAAAAATCCACAGAGATAAATTTGATACTTGAGGGAGTAAAAATAAAAGACATTATGTCAAAAGAAGTTCAGACCGTAACTTCAGGAATGTCTGTTGAAGATCTTGTGGAATATATATTCAGGTTCAAACATATGGGGTATCCAGTTGTAGATGATGGGCAATTGAAGGGTATGGTGACATTTACAGACGTACAGAAAGTCCCCAAAGGTGAAAGGAAAGTCGTTAAAGTGTCGCAGGTAATGAATAAAAAAATCGTAAGTCTTCAGGAAGATGATGATGCTGTAAACGCATTTAGACTTATGACAGTAAATAACATCGGTCGTATAATAGTTAGAAAAGGCGAAAAGATTTCAGGTATAGTCTCAAGGACAGATCTCTTGAGGGCTGTACAGGTATTGGGTGAATAATGTACAAGTCTTATTTGAAAACGGGTTGGAGGAAAGATATCATGAATAACATTATGGAATCCGAGAAAGTTTTTCAGAATGTGCTCCTAAATTATTTGCCAGTCTATCCATCCGCTCCTCAAGTTTTTTATCGGGAATAAAGTGCATTCTTGGATACGGAATCTCAATACTGTTCGTTTCAAATTCTTTTTTTATCAGGCGCAATATTTCTTTTGACATCTCAAAGGCCGTGTCCTGATCCTTTGCCCTTGTCAACAAACGCAGATTAACTCCTGAGGCTGCAAACTCCATAAGATGTACCTTAGGCAGATCCCCTGCTGGCAGGAAATATGGATGGTTTTTTGCAATACCGATCATAATCTCACTTGCTTTTTCAAGGTTTGACTCGTAGCTTATCTGCACTTGTATCGGGACGAGTTTCGTTGGGTCAATTTTTGTGTAATTAGTTACAACTTCGTTCTGAAATATAGAATTTGGAATCATCAAACGCCTATTGTCCCAGGCGCGTAGGGTGGTGTATGTCAGTTTTATATCCTCAACAGAGCAGAATTCTTTTCGAAACATTACGGTATCACCTATCCTAAAAGGCTGTGCAAACGCTATGAGTGCGCCCGATATTAAATTTGAGAGAGTGGACTGCGCAGCAAGACCTATTACTATAGACGCAAAACCTGCTGCCACGAATATGGAAGCGACGAAGCCTCTTGTTTCAGGGAAAGCAGTGAATGTTATGGAGGTAACACCAACTAAAAAAATAGTTGCAATAACCACTCTTTCAATGAACTGATATGTTGTTTTCAATTTCGGTTCTTCCAGAATTCTCTTATGAGTATGCCTGGTCAAAAAATTGTGTATAATACGCGTAATTAAAAAAGTGAATGCGATGCCGATTATAAATATTATAAGAGGTTGCAGGTTTTCTGGAATTATTTGCATAAATATTTTCCTCTACAAATTAACAGACAAGAATATTTTTACTTTGAGGTTCACAATTGCATAAAAGCTTTTCTTAATGACAACATTAATCTTTTAAGAGATTTATTAGCTCATAAATTTCGACAGAATTTCAGATGCAAATAGATTTCCTGAGTCTTCTGAACAATTTTGTAGAAATAAGTGTTAAGACAATAAAACTTGAAAATGCTGTTTTTGATCTCAAAGAAACGATAATGGACCGAAGGAGGCTTACTAATTCGGTCACTGATGAGATGGATAATTTTATCATGTATGCAGAAAAGAGCAAAGAATTTTTAAAAAAATATAGTAAAACAAAGTTTACGGAGGAGATATTACAGGAAATCACGCAATTCGAAAAAAAGATAGAGGAGGCAGATGAGGAGAACAGGAAATTATTGGAGTCCTTTTTTATATATGATCCTATACCGCTGATAGGGAAAAAATATACGATCAAAGCAACAGGACAAGAAATGAAATATATATTAAGAAATCTGAGGTCAGGAAGAATCTCGATAGAATAGAGGAAAAGGGTGGGAAGTTGTTTGAACTTCTTGGCATAAAGTAACAACGATGTGTATGGAGATACATGGAATATAATATGAATTTGCCTCAAACATGAGGAAATATTCAGAAAACTGCCATCAAGATACCAAATTTTGATGTATACCTGCAGTTTTTCAGTTGTTTATTGGTTCATTAGCGCTAAGCATAGTGATTTTAGAAATTTTTTCAGTGAAATTTCCTCAAAGTTGGGTTTAATGTAAGTCCAGGCACCTCCCATCAAGGCCTCCGGTAAGGTTCTATTCATGGTCACATTGATAATATTGATATACGGTTCTATTTCAGGTTCATATGATATATTGCTGCAACTCCTATTGAGAGCAAAAAAAAATTCGCATGACAAAGTTTTAGTACAGGCTGCATCATGATACGGATCGGTGACAATATGGGAGCTGCAGCGTATTTTGATGATTATTTCAATTTAAAGAGAGGCATTAGAATTGGCAGCTGACTTAATGGAAATGGTGAAAGCCACAAAACCCTCCATAGCCGTCATGGGTCTTGGAGGCGCAGGCTGCAATATTATAACATGGATCGCACAGAAGGGAATGGCAGGAGGCAGGCTCATAGCAGCCAATACTGATATTAATCATCTTGCTATGATGAGCAAGGCGGATAAACTTATTTTTCTCGGAAAAAGATTATGCAAAGGGTATGGATGCGGCGGTTACCGTCACATGGGAGCAGAGGCAACCAGGGAAAATCTGGATGAGATAAAAGCAGAGCTTCAGGGTGTAGATCTATTATTCCTGGTGGCTGGATTAGGGGGAGGCACCGGATCTGGCGCAATACCTGTAGTTGCTGGAGTTGCGAAGAAACTTGGA
>JAGFND010000153.1 GCA_021409285.1 Candidatus Methanoperedens sp.
AGATCTCATTGTAGTGTCTAAAAAGTTCTCGGATACAAAGTTCACTTTCAATTTTTCCTCATAATCTTTTCAATCAATTCTATCTCTTTTTTCCCGCCAGCATAGATCGGAGTTATGTTGTCAATCGCATCCGGTTTGATGGACAGGATATCTATCTTCCCGTTACTTATACCCCCCCCTGCATCAGTTATTATCTTTCCCATTGGGTTTGCCTCAAAAAGGAGACGCAGCTTTCCTTTTTCTTTACCTTTGGATCCAGGATATGTAAATATGCCGCCTTTATGAAGGATCTGATGCATATCCGCTACGAATGAACCACTAAAGCGCAATTTATAGCCTTCGTTCTCAAGGCTTTCTATGAATCTGGCATGTGCTGGCAGATAATCCTTTCTGAGAGCGCCCGGAGCATATATCCTCCCGTCCGGGATTTTTATATCTTTTGCAGTCAGGAAAAAAACCCCGTTCTCATCCATTACAAAATCGTGTACACCATTTCCTGTTGTAAGAGTAAGCGTTGTTAGAGGGCCGTACAGGATGTACATTGCAGCGATCATTTTTTCACCGGGTTCAAGGACATGTCCCGGATAAATGCCAACAATAGTGCCGACTGCCAGGTTCACATCGATCAGGGAAGAACCATCCAGAGGATCGATGACCACACCGTATTCGTTCTCTGGATCATTGATTTCGATGATATCTGACTGCTCCTCAGTGGCAATATACCTGACTGATCTTGTCTTTTTAAGACCGTTGATAAGGACTTCGTCCGCCCATTTGTCAAGCGCCATCTGCTCTTCCCCGTAGATGTTCTTTGTACCGGCTTTATTCCGGGCTTTTAAGAATCCGCTTTTTATAGTCTTTCCATGTTCGCTAAAGAAAAGGATCAACCCCAATAATTTCCGGTCGACATTACACTGCATAAGGAATTCTTCAAGATTAATGTTTTCACTCTCTTTGTTTTCTTATTTCAGATAAGTAATCAGTCAGTAAATAGTTATCGCATCTGATTACTTATTCGAGAGCTTTTTCATCACATTCTCCTGTCCTTATTCTCATCACTTTTTCGACAGGTAGCACAAATATCTTGCCATCTCCAATATTTCCTGAATATGCATTTTCCCGTATTATACTCACTATTTCATCAGTTTTTTCACTGCATGAGATTATCTCAAGTTTGACCTTCGGGATGAAATCTATTTTGTATTCCCTTCCGCGCCATATTTGTTTGATACCCTTTTGCTGGCCGCGTCCCTTTACCTCTGTCACTGTCATGCTTCCAAAGCCTTTCAGGTCAAGAGCATTCTTCACAGCTTCCAGCTTTTCACTTCGGATTATTGCCTCGATCTTGTTCATAATTATCTGGTGTCTTTTGAATTGACCGAAAATTCAGGATACGCGCAAATACCATGTTCGCATATATCCAGCCCCTGCAGTTCCTCTTCAGGACTGACCCTGAGGCCTGTAATCCTGTCAATGAGAGAAAATACAATATAACCCATGCCAAATGCCCAGACAATTGCTGTTATTGCGCCAATTAACTGGATATATATCTGGTCAGTATTGCCTGCGATCAATCCAGTTACTCCCTGGTATGAGCCATCAGCAAATATGCCCACTGCAAGCAAACCCCATATACCGTTTGCGGCATGACATGCAATAGCGCCGACAGGGTCATCAATTTTTAATTTCCATTCAACGAACGAGTAAGCTTTGACAAATATAATCCCGCCGACCATTCCTATAAGAACAGCAGCCCATGGGGCCACATAGGCACAAGGCCCTGTGATCGCAACAAGTCCGCCGAGAGCGCCGTTACAGATCATTGTGATATCTGCCTTACCTGATCTTGAAACCATCAGGAAACACACAGAAGTGGCACCTGCTGCCGCAGCCATGAATGTGTTAAGAGCAATAACCGAAATGCGTAGATCAGTAGCAGAAAGAGTGCTTCCTGCATTAAAACCGAACCAGCCAAAGATCAGGATGAAGGTTCCAATGACGATGTAAGTTATGTCATGACCCGGGATTACGTTGGGCTTTCCATCCTTATCAAATTTACCTATGCGCGGCCCGAGAAGATAGGCACCGGCAAGCGCGACAAATCCTCCTACTGCATGCACTGCGCCTGAGCCTGCAAAATCCTTCACGCCCAATTGCGAAAGCCATCCGCCTCCCCATATCCAGTGGCCGTAGATCGGATAGATTATCGCGGTCACTGCCACAGTATACAGGAGATATGCCTTGAATTTCAGACGTTCAACAACCGCACATGCAACGATTGAAACCGTTGCAGCGGCGAACATTACCTGGAAAAGCATGAATCCTGCCGAATAATTATCAAAAGTTTTTCCAGCCAGAAGGAAACCGCTGTAACCGACATACGCATTTCCAAGGTCAAGTCCGATAGATGCATTAGATCCTCCGAACATCAGGGCAAAACCAATAGACCAGAAGGCAAGCGCTCCAAGGGAAAAGTCCATAAAGACCATGGTGAAGAAATTCAATGAGTTCTTTACGCGTATTATCCCTGCTCCCAGCATGGCAAATCCTACCTGCATAAAGAAGACAAGGAAAGCCGCTATTAGAAGCCATGTAAAATTGATCGATCGTGCAATATCATTATTTGATAATGTGTTATCGGCACTTGCCGGGGAGATAAGAGATACCAGCATCACTATTAAATAAATTATTAATAATTGTTTTTTCATATCTGCTAAAGGATACCTATTGCCCCATTATAATATATAAAGATACTCAGTAATAATTTTATTCTATTGTTATCTTTTTCCCAAATCGTGTATTATTTAGCATTGGAGGGAAATTATAAAGATAAATTTGTCCCAGGAGATCTTAACAAGAATGACCATACTCAAAGCCCATATCGTCTCTCGAGGCCGTGCATGTGGAGAAGCGCTTGTAACTTCAAGACCCATTTCGTTTCTTGGAAGTGTCGACCCCAAAACAGGGATCGTCATTGAAAAAGGACATGAACTCGAAGGTAAAAGCGTAAAAGGGAAGATCCTTGTTTTCCCTGGCGGTAAGGGCTCAACCGTCGGATCGTATGTAATATACCAGCTTAAAAAGAACGGTGTCCCGCCATCTGCCATGATCAATATAAAAGCTGAGCCGATAGTAGCTGTGGGCGCTATAATATCAAATATTCCGCTTGTTGACATGGTCGAGAAAGATCCAGTATCGATTATAAAAACAGGAGATAAGGTTTTAGTGGATGCGATTGTAGGAAGGGTTGAGATATATGACCGAAGATAAAGGTTTTACGGAAATAAAGATGGCTTCAGGATGGTTCATGTCCATCTCAATGCAGAAAAGCGATAAATTTGGCGAAGAGAAAGAGTATATCGAAATAGCAAAAGAAAAAGGGGGCCAGAAACGCAGCAGGTTCAATATCAATCCCAAGTACGTGCGTATGCTCGGCGAAGCCCTTGTGAAATTCGCGGATGAAAATAAACTTTAATAACCAATGCAAAAAAAGCTTTCTAAGAAGAAATTCAAAGAAGAATATACCCGCTGGATAAGATCAGCTTCAAGAGATATTGCTTTTGCATATGACCGGTTAAAAGCGCATGATAGAAAGAATATCATTCTCCAGAGTGAGGCTTATCTGAAAGAACCGGAATCCGTATATGGCATCGGGTGCCTGGATGAAGCGAAAGATCTCGTACCTTCAAATATTATCCTTCTATCAACAGATGCGGTTGTTTTCTCGCAGAGCATCTTTATCCCGATGCCCGGAATTTTTGATTACGCTGTTGCTTTGAACAGGAGGTATTACCTGGGTTCATGGTATTCAATAATAACACTTAACAGAAGATATCTGAAAACTTCAACTCCTGCAATGTTAAGATTCACTTTAGAACACGAGATGCTCCAGAAAGAAGTGTATGAAGAGAATTTGAGAAATGGCGCTCGGAAATTCACACCCATGGAAAAACGTAAGATCAGCAACGAAACGCTAAATAAAGCTATTGAAAAAAGCGGCATCACAAACGAAGAATTGATAAGGGAAAAAGAACTGATGCTCAATATCTCATCGATTTCTCCTCTTATCCCGAAGCCTTTTGCTGAAACCGCTCTTTACTGGTATATGGAGAAGAACCTTCCTGAATTCAAGGGTTTTTCAGAAGCTAGCAAGACAAAAGAAGAAGACAGGATAGGAAAAAAATTGAATGCAGATTTCAAGGGGTGGATCGATTTTTCAACAAAAATCTATAAGATTTTCCTGACCGATATCAAGAAAGAGTTAAGTTATACGGATCAAGGGTATGCATGAGAATCTTGGCTATTGCTGATACTCATATAAAGCATGGATCTATCAACGACCAGCTGCCAGATGATCTTATCAGGTTGATAAAAGAAGCTGATATGTTAATACATGCAGGTGATTTTATCTCAAAACAGGCATTTGATGAGCTGTCAACCATTGCAGAACTTGAATCTGTACACGGGAATATGGATGATCCTGTTTTGAAGGGCATTTTGCCTGAGCGAAAAGTCATAGAGGTCGAGGGCATGAATATAGGGATCATCCATGAAGCTGCCCTATCTATCCAGGATACAACAGGCGCCCGTTATATGGCAAAGGAAATGGGTGCAGATGTCCTTATATTCGGGCATATCCACAAACCCATTATCGAAAGGTCGGATGTTTTGCTTGTATGCCCTGGCAGCCCAACATCTCCGAGATTATCTGAAGCAGCCGCAGTCGAGCTTGTGATCGAACAAGGGAGGATATCAGGAAAGATAATTACACTTCCCGGTGCACGCTGCTTTTAATGCTTCACAAATATTTGGATACACAGAATTATTTATTAATCGTAAAGTCAATAAAGAATTGAGGAAAAGAATAATGGAAAATGTTTATTATTTTGAAGAAAAAGAACGCAAGGATGTTATAAAAATATTAGAAAGTGAACAGGACGATTTTTTCAAGCGGATGGGTTTCACGGTCAGGGAAAGCGATCTCCTGGGCTCTGTGCGCAAAGGCTATTTCCTGTATCTTAAAGCAAATTCCGAGGAACTTGACCGCGCAGAAAAGAAACTTGAAGGGCTTGCGCTTAAAAAGCTGATGGGTGAAGAAAAGAAGATCATAAGTGCCGCATTTGCCAGGGAAGAGGAAAATGCGGCATGCGGCATGGGAATGATCTTTGGTTAGATCATATCACTTTGTTCCCTATACAAATCTGG
>JAGFND010000154.1 GCA_021409285.1 Candidatus Methanoperedens sp.
GCTGCCTGTTTTGCTTTTCTGAAGGTTTCCCGGACTGCTTTTTCACTCTCACCGACCCATTTGGAAAGGAACTCAGGTCCTTTTACGCTGATGAAATTTGCCTCACTCTCGGTCGCGACTGCTTTTGCCAGCAGGGTTTTACCCGTTCCGGGAGCACCATATAGCAGGATGCCTTTTGGCGGCTTTGCTATCATATGCTTGAAAAGCTCAGGATATTTTAATGGCCATTCCACAACCTCTTTCAATTCCTGTTTTGCGTCTTCAAGGCCTCCTATATCACTCCAGTGGACATTCGGCGACTCGACGAATACCTCACGAAGTGCTGATGGCGTCATATCGCGCATGGCGTTATTGAAATCCTCAAATGTTACCGTCATTTTATTTAGCAGTTCAACCGGGATGCTCTGGACATCAAGGTCGATCTCAGGAAGAACGCGCCTGATCGAGCACATGGCAGCCTCGCGCGCAAGAGCTGCCAGGTCTGCGCCCACGAACCCATGCGTCATGTCCGCGAACTTATCGAGTTTGACATCATCAGCCACAGGCATACCTCTTGTGTGTATCTGCAGTATCTCAAGTCGCGCTTTCCTGCTCGGAACGCCAATCTCGATCTCCCTATCAAACCTGCCCGGGCGGCGAAGAGCCGGATCGATCGCATTGGGCCTGTTCGTCGCTCCTATTACTACAACCTTTCCGCGCGATTTCAAGCCGTCCATTACCGCAAGAAGCTGCGCCACGACTCGCCGCTCCACTTCTCCCGTGACCTCTTCTCTTTTAGGAGCAATGCTATCGATCTCATCAATAAGGATGATGCTTGGTGCATTCTCCTCTGCCTGTTTAAATATCTCCCGCAGTCTTTCCTCAGATTCTCCATAGAATTTGCTCATGATCTCAGGTCCGGAAAGAGTGAGGAAATTTGCGTTCGTCTCGGAAGCAAGGGCTTTTGCAAGAAGAGTTTTTCCAGTTCCAGGAGGGCCGTGCAGCAGAACTCCTTTTGGCGCTTCAACACCAAGGCGCTCAAATATCTCAGGATGCCGCAGAGGAAGTTCAATCATTTCTCTTACTTTCCTCACCTCATCCCCGAGACCCCCGATATCTTCATAAGATACCCGCGGGATTGTCGGTAATTCTTTTGCAGGCCTCTCGCTTATCTCGATTTGCGTTCCATCACTGATAATAACCGAATCGATAACAGGTTTGATGGATATGACCACAAGATCCACACGCCGCCCCATGATATTCAATTCAACCGCGTCGCCTCTTGATATCACCCGTCCGTCAAGGTTATGGAGAAGGTAAGACTCTCCTCCCTGGATCTTTAGAGGTTCAGTTGGGGCAAAAAGGATCTTTTCGGCTGGAGCGGTCTGTATCTTGCGTATCTGCACCCTGTCGTCGATGCTCACGCCTGCATTCCTTCTGACTGTTCCATCGACTCGTATCAATCCTGTGTTCGTGTCCTCAGGATATCCCGGCCATACAAGGGCAGCAGTTCGTTTTGTGCCTTCGATGCCTATTACATCGCCTGTCTGGAGGCTGAGATTAAAAGCTACTTCAGGATCTATTCGTGCGATCCCTCTTCCCGCATCGTATGATTTTGCTTCACTGACCTTTAAGGTCACAGTCTTGTCCTTTTTATCCATAGTCGTCCTTTTGTCAGTAATTCATTTATTTTTCAAATTATTTATAATTATTTACTCCACTTTCACAGTTTTTCCTTTTGTCTTGACGGGATCCTTGAATTTGAGTGTCACTTCCAGAATGCCATTATTATATTGTGCCTTTGAACTATCCGGAGCTGTCGGGGGAGTCCTGATAGTCTTATAATATCTTCGTCCCCCTCCCTGTGCTTTGATCGTGACTTCATCTTCGGTCGCATTTACTTCGATATCCTCTTTCTGCATCCCTGGCATCTCAGAAGTTATTTTGAATTCATTGTTCTTTTCATCACTTATCGAACTCGTGAATGGTTCCCTCACATTCTCATCTTTGCCGGCCGGTAACACGTTCCCGAAGCGCTCCATATGCGGTACACCATCAGGTCCGATCTGGATGCTGAATCCATATACCTGAGGCTCTTTTCCGACTGAATGCATCATGCTCCCTATCAATCGGTTCATTTCTTCAAACTCTCTTTCGAATTCTTCAAAAAACCCTTTGTCGGGTCTTCTCCATTCTTTGTACATATTTTCTATCTCCGTATTTATTTTTTAATTCAATCTATACTGTAGCTGTTTTCATCTTCTTTGATAAGTTTTTTGCTATCCATTCTTGATAGATATTTTTCCAGCACATATTCCGGTATTCCAAGCTGTATCGATAATGCGCGGGACGTCATCTGACCTTTTAGCAAAGCATAAAGTATTTCAGCCTCTATATTTTCATCCACTATGTTTTCAATAACCTCCATGCTCTGTCCCAATGCATCAGCGATATCTGCCTGTATCTCCTGGTATTCCTGCAGGATTTTCTGTCTGGTTTCGATCATTTCCTGTATTTTCCCGTAAAGGGATTTCAGATCCGAGAGAACATGACCGGCAGAGTGTTCTATCGGTTCCCTTACCTCAATCATAGTCGTTGCCACTTCAAAGGAGTATGGCGACACAAATACTTCCAGTCTCAGGTTGTCCATAATATGGAAATACTTGCGCCGCTGGTCATCCACACTGGCTTCGATCAGACCTGCTTTCTCAAGGAGCAGAAGGTGTCCAAGAATTGCTTTTGCTCCCACATCCAGTCTCTCTGCGATTTCGCTCATATAGCAGGGCTTGCTTGCCAGGAGATGCAGGATCTTCCTTCTATTCTCGTTCCCGAGTATGTCTAATAGTTGTGCTGATTCCATATGTATCCTTCACCTCAGGTTAGTGACTTGATGTTACTAACATTAAGTTAGTATTGATTATATATATAGATTGCTAAACTGTATTATATTTTTTTAATCACTGAATTGTTTGTATAATTCATTGTGACCATATAGCAGTTCATTGAAGCGCGAGTATCCGGGAGGGGGCGATGTTTTCCTTTTCGACCATGCTTTCCTTCGCGGTGTTTAACAAATATACACCTTCTGGTTCCCTTGCCTTTAAGCTTCAGTTCGTTCAGGACACGTTTTAATTCTTCCTCCCCGATCCCTTTGTCTGCATTTACCCTCTTTATAATCCTTACAAGATTATTGAGGATAATCCTCGACAAGGGATTTTTCTGTGAATTTTTGCATGGTTTTTATGATTTCTCCTTGTCCATGCAGCATTTCTTGTATTTCTTCCCTGAGCCGCAGGGGCATAGGTCATTTCTTCCGATCTTTTTTTCTTCTGGTTTGATTTCCTTCACTGCACGTTTGGAATACCCAAATCATCTTCATGATATCGGATAATATCCAGTAAAAGCTCAAATGATTCTTTGCTCTTTATAAGCGCAAGTATATGTATGGAATGTAATGGAGACCAAACATCTCCAGGACCGTTGTTTCTCCAGTGTTTGCCATATTGTAACAATTTCCTGAGATAGAAAACGGCATCATCCCTTTTTGTGATCTCTTGTGCCAGAGCTTCATTTACAAAAAGCCCAAGTTCGACCATTATTTCTATCAACACTTCTGTGGGATATTCGGGGAGATTATCTTTTATATCATCCCAATAAAATTCGGTCTCTTCAGTTATTAAATCTGCTAAGTCGTTGTATTTTTTACCGTTCATAATATCATGAGGTCAATCAGGTTTTCTCTGTCAAGCGAGACTTTTTTAAAATCGCTGATGGCTTTTTTAGCTGCTGTAAAATCATTTGAATCTAAAGCTTTTGAAATCTTCATTTTATAATATTTAAGTAACTCTGGAAGCTCATCAGGTTTCTGGAGTTCTATTTCAAGCCATTCCATATTATCTTTGTTGAGGTTTGCACTCTCAATGATAAACCGGATAAGCTCTTTTTTTTCAAATCTTTCAAGGGTCTTTTCAGTTCAGTTGATCTCATTTTACCACATGCCTGAATATATGGACACAGTCTCTTTTTGCTTCCGGAAGAAGACTATCCACTGTGCTTTCACTTCTTGTTCCGTTTGTCCGGATGCAAGTATAATATCTTCAAAAATTGCAAACCACCTGGATGCTACTCCTATTTCTGATAACCTCTTTTTTACTCTTCTGGAGTTTGCCTTGCCGATCTCCTGATAATAAATATTATAAAACCGAGGATTTCTTCCAAGGAGTTGCCTGATTTCATCCCAAAATTGTGCCCTGTTAGCTTCGCTTTTGGAATAAAACCTGAGCAATTCTTCATCTGACCTTTCAGTCTCACTAATCGGGGTATCAAGAGAAAGTATAACGCCGAACTTGCTTTTAGCGGCCTGGTAATTTACCTTGATATTCTTCTTTATACCACTTCCAAAGAAAATATTATGGAAGTGGAATAGCCCATAACGAATTATCTTGCCTTTGAATGGCAAAAGAACAGTTTCAACGAGAGAAGGTTCATAAGATTCCAACAACAACCAACCACAACCAACACCTTATTACCTTAGTTTGGTCTTTATGTAATCCAAATTTTCTATTATTTCCCATTTCAAAATAATAATCCATATCAAATTTTCAATCATTCTTCATCTCAATATATAAAGATGTTCTATTACCCGATTTCACCAAATCACCCTAAAGTGCAACCGCCACGATGCTTCTATCCTTCCATACAAAATTTTTCCGAAGTTTGACCATTTGTAAGCCACATTTTAAAATCTATGACTATGACCAATTTTAATTTTAAATAAACAATATAATTAGCGGCAGACCGACCAACCTATAAATACTATAAAAACAATCATTATAATGCTGTAAATTAAAAAATACAGCTCTAAAATATAGATAAAACAAAACGGAGAAATATAAGATGAAAATAGTTGAAATGAACCCGAACGGAAATGGAAAAACTTCTGGCGGCAAGAAAGAACTTGGAGCAGCAGAAAAATGGCTCTTTGATATTCAGGAAGGAGAAGTAAGACTGAAAGCTCTGATGAACATGTCAGCAGGCCAACAGGGCATCGCAGATCTAAGTGAATTCAAATCCTATGGCAGCGACGCAGAAAAAAGCTATGGCCTTGATATTGCATTGAATCGAGTTTTTATACTTGGAAATATACCTCTGATTGCAAGAGGCCGGGAAGACAGAGTCGTCATCAAGAAGCTCGAAGCGTTTGACCTGGAGCAGTACAATAAAGC
>JAGFND010000155.1 GCA_021409285.1 Candidatus Methanoperedens sp.
ATATGTAGTGAGACATATCACTACAATATGTCATTCACTCGAACATTCAAACGAAAGAATAAAGATGGAACAATAAAGATGTATTATGCTGAAGTGGAATCTGTTAGAGTTGGAGATAAAGTTGTTCAACAGTATGTCAGATCATTAGGCACTGACCCAGAACATCCAAAGAACATACTCCTCGATCCAGTCCATTTCTCGTATCTCGCTATCAGGTTAATGCAGGATGCACTGACACCAAATGACCTGTTTGAAATACTGGAAAAAATGGGACAACCGGTAAAAAAAGAAGAACTTGAGAGAATAGGCATCAACTATGATTTCGTAAAAAAAACGTACTCTATCTCCCTCTTTTACAAAAAGACATCAAGATCAAGAACCCTGACAAATGCCAAATATGCAAAGAAGGTCCAATAACACAGACCACATACGAACGAACAGTAACAACGCTATCTGGTGACAGAATAATCAGGTTCAGAAAAAAATATTGTCGAAATCATGGTCTCATAAACAGAGAGATAAATTCAACTATTCAGAAAATCTGTCCAAAAAAGAGAACCTTCGATAAAAAAGTGGTAATAGCGGTCGGTTTTCTCAGATGGTTATTCAACTATCAACATGAAGAAATTCAGTTATTACTTGAAAGCCGAGGCATCTTCATTTCAACTGGTGAGATATCAAAACTATCCGAAGAATTTCTTCTCAGATTTTACGTGCTTCACAGAAAACACCATTCACTGATGAAGAAAATGTTCGAAAAAAACGGTGGATATGTCCTTCATCTGGATGGAACTGCAGAATCTGGTGATGAAATAACATTCACAGCTAAAGAGGGAATAACGGGATTTACGATCGATAGCTGGATCATGCCTTCTGAGAGCCATGAATACATAATGCCGTTTCTTGAATCTATCCGGAAAAAATATGGAAAACCGCTTGCAGTTGTATGAGATATGTCGGAAGAGATCAAATTTTCTGTTTCTGAGGTTTTTCCAGGGATTCCACAACAAATTTGCCATTATCATTTTGTCTGAAACCTGGAGAGTCAATCCAACGGTTTATTGACGCCATAGTTATGCAACTCTTACCAAAACCATTTTTTTCGCAGAATGTTAACCAGACTATGTAACAGGTTCAAAACTCAGGCAGCTGCTACAATAGTGTTTTATATTAAAGGGGAAATGATTAGGGATTAAACTATGGAAATCGAAAATGCAGGAATATATGGAAAAAGCTCGATCGGAAAGAATGTGATATTGGATGTTGGGGTTATTATTGGATATCCCACAGCAAACATATTAAAAGAGGCAGCCTCCTCTGGAAAGGAAATAAGAGATATGGATTTCAAAGGTGCAGTTATCGGGGATAATTCAGTAATAAGATCAAATACTACTATTTATTCAAATGTGATGGCAGGAAATAACCTTCGAACGGGACATAATGTTTTGATCCGGGAGGAAACAATTATCGGCGAGCATGTGCTTATAGGCACAAATACGATCCTGGATGGACATACCGTTATCGGAAAGCACGTAAGTATCCAGGGAAATGTATATATTCCATTAAATGTCATTATTGAAGATAATGTTTTTATCGGACCATGCGCCGTTCTTACAAATGATAAATATCCCATAAGGACAGGATCAGATCTTAAAGGTCCAGTATTGCGGCGCGGAGCCTCGGTGGGAGCAAATTCTACTCTCCTTCCGGGTGTTGAGATCGGTGAAGGGGCGATGGTGGCAGCAGGGGCGCTCGTCACAAGAGACGTCCCTCCATGGAAACTTGCAATCGGATTCCCGGCAAGATTCAAAGAGTTACCAGAAGACCTAAGAACTTTAAATAATATTTAAATATTTATGATCTCCATAGCTAAACCAATCATAGGTGAAGATGAAGTCAATGCAGTAACAGAGGTCTTAAGATCAGGTGTTATCGCCGAAGGGCAAAAAGTAAAAGATTTTGAGGCAGCTTTTGCGCAATATTCAGGAACATCGTTCGCAGTTGCAGTAAATTCGGGAACAGCAGCTCTCCATGCTGCACTTCTTGCCCATGGGATCGGGGCAGGGGATGAGGTTATTACCACACCTTTCACATTCGTGGCTACATCCAATTCTGTACTATTCACGGGCGCAAAACCAGTATTTGCAGATATTATAGAAGATACTTTCAATATTGATCCGGAAAGCATCATCGAGAAAATAACACCAAGAACAAAAGCGATAATTCCAGTTCATCTCTATGGACAGGCTGCGGATATGAAGGCGATAATGGATATCGCCGAGGATAAAGATCTTATAATTATCGAAGATGCCTGCCAGGCTCATGGAGCGACTTTTGAGGGAAAAAGCGTTGGCTCATTCGGAGAAGGCACTTTCAGTTTTTATCCCACCAAGAATATGACTACGGGAGAAGGGGGAATAATTACGACCAGTGATAAAGATATCGCCAATAAAGCAAGGATGATTAGGTCGCATGGTTCAAAACAGCGTTACTTACATGAAATGCTTGGATTTAACCTCCGAATGACTGATATAGCTGCTGCCATAGGTTTAGTGCAATTGGGGAAAATCGGTGATTTCAACAGATCAAGAATAAAGA
Source organism: Candidatus Methanoperedens sp. (assembly GCA_021409285.1). GTDB lineage: Archaea > Halobacteriota > Methanosarcinia > Methanosarcinales > Methanoperedenaceae > Methanoperedens. Next base: position 2,599 of record JAGFND010000155.1, read on the forward strand.
ATGCTGAATATCTCACCAAAAGCCTGAAAAATATTAAAGGATTGATCCTGCCACACGTTGATAAGAGATGCGGGCATGTATTTCATCAATACACGGTCAGGATCAGAGGTGATATATCAAGAGACGAAGTTGTGTCTTCTTTGAATAAGATGGACATTGGAACAGGGATTTATTATCCCCTCCCCATCCATAAACAACCTTTCTATAAGGAATTGGGATATAACGATTCTTTGCCCGTTTCAGAGTGTTCATCAAAAGAGGTCTTATCTTTGCCGATTCATCCTTCTTTAAATGAGTCAGAGATTGATGCTATTTCCGGAAGCTTGCAGGAAATAATGGAAAAAAGATTTCCGTAATCTTTTTCATATTGTTCTGCCCAGCATTTATCCAGAGTATTCCAATCTATTTTCGTGCTTATATTTCGTTTTCCTATTTTCATGATAATACTCACTATTACAATAAAATGTTTTGATGATATTTATACTTTTCTTGAGGTTCTTCGATACGGAATAATGATGATTATGCTAATATACATTTTTTTGACTTTCGATATATTTAAATAATAGGACTTCTTGTTATGTTATGTTTAATCTGTAACTTTTGTAGAGTTAGGGTTTAACAATATTCATATAATCTGAGTATACAGTTATATTATATAATAAATGAAAAATTTATAGGTGGTTACAATGAGAGTAGCGGTAATTGGCGGTGGTGCCATGGGGCAGCACCATATAAGAATTTACAGTGAAATGAAGGATGTAGAGCTTGTGGGGATATGTGATACTGATAGGAAAAGGGCTGTTTCACTTGCGAAGTCATACAATACCGTCCCATATTTTGACATCAAGGAATTGTTGAAACATGACCTTGACGCTGTAAGTGTTGTGGTGCCAACGACATTACATTATAGTGTTGCGATGGATGTTATCAATTCAGGAACTCATCTGCTCGTTGAAAAACCGATCTCGGATACACTTGAGAATGCAGATAAGATGATCCATGCCGCACATGATGCGAAGGTAAAACTTATGGTGGGACATATAGAAAGATTTAATCCCGCAGTATCAAAACTGAAACAGATCGTGGATTCAGGCATGCTGGGCAAAATTGTGTCCATATCTTCAAAAAGGGTTGGGCCGTTCAATCCTCGTATACGTGATGTCGGCATAATAATGGACCTGGGTGTGCACGATATAGATGTTATTTCATACCTCTTTAGAAAGAAGATCAATGAGGTCTATACGATAGCAGGCAAGGATATACATTCTTTTGAAGACCATGCATCCATCCTTTTAAAATGCGATCCCAATCTATCTGGAATGGTAGAAACTAATTGGCTGACGCCGCATAAAATACGAAATCTTACTGCAATTGGATTAGAAGGCGTTGCTTACCTCGATTATATCAAGCAGACCGTTGAATTGCATGATGAAACGTGGATACGCACAGCAAAGGTTGAACCTAAAGAACCCCTTAAAAATGAACTTGAACATTTCGTTAAATCCATGAGTAATGGCACTCCCTTAATTTCAAATGGGGAGACAAGCAGACATGCTCTGGAGGTTGCAATGGCTGCCATTGAATCCTACCAAAAAGGAAAAGCGATAGGAATTAATTAGGAGAAAATGCCTATTTGCTTATCTCGTGGTAATTTTTATCTCCTCGTCCAATCCCTTTATAAACAAACCCCTCGCTGATAAAAGCATCCGGATCAATAATATTCCTGCCATCTACTATTAGAGGATGCTGACAACCTGTTAATTTCTTTAGAGCACTGGCTTTCAGATCTAAATACTGTTTATGTCCTGTAAAAATAACTATAGCAGCTGCTCCATTTATGCTTTCTTCAATATCCTGGGAAATTTTTAGGCGCCCATACTCACTGACATATGGATCATGGATCGAGACCGTAGCGCCGGCTTTTATCACCATGTTGAAATAAGGTTCAGAAGGTGTATCTCTCGTATCATCCGAATTATTGATAAATGCCCACCCAAGCAAAGCTATCTTTGAATCCTTAAATTTTTTTCCCTCACGCGTTAATCCTTCCTGAGTAAGATTATACATATGCTCTGGCATGAAATCATTTATTTTTCTCGCAAGGACATAAAGAGACTCAGAATCAGCGGGATAATCCAGCTGGGAACCTGATATTTTGACTCCTCTTTCAAGGTGATATGTATCCTTTGTCAAACAATGTCCACCGACACCGGCGCCCGGATAAAGCACGGCTCTTGTTATTCCTTCTCCTTTTAAGCTGTCAATACCTGTTCTTACATCATAGACATTTATTTTCATGGCTTCACAATACAGAGCAAGCTCATTCATGGCAGCGATCTGTAAATCCCTGAATGTGTTCTCTGCTGTTTTGGTTGCTTCTGCTGCAGTTGAATCCATCGCTATTATCTTGCCTTTTGTAAGGACAGGGGTATAAAGTTCAACTGCGCGGTCTGTGCTTTCTTTGTTTATCCCGCCCACGATCCTATCGTGTTCCTGGATATTTTGAATCAGCCTTCCGACCATTAC
>JAGFND010000156.1 GCA_021409285.1 Candidatus Methanoperedens sp.
CTCATTCTGGATCAGGTTTTTCTTAGTGCGTGAAAACCAGACGGTTGCTGAATAATCAATGATAGCCGAGATTTCTGTGAATTTTTTTCTCTGATATAACGTATCTATATACTTTTAGAGAAGTCAATAGCTAACTCTGCAACATTTGCAGCATAATCCCCTATCCTTTTCACGCTGTCTGCTATGAGCCCTAAGGCCATGACAGCGTCAGTATTCATAGTGGTTGAAGGGTATCTTATTCTGCGCAGATCCTCGCCTATTTTTTTATGTTCTTCAATAACCCTGTTTGCAAGTTCCACATTGCATTTTGTAAAAGAAACAACTGAATCATTGACAAGCTTATAAGAGATGATACCGATTTTAACAATATCGTCGAGCATGGTGTGAGGGATTTGTTCATCTGATTCCAATATTATGCCGGCGATCTTACTCGCATGGTCTGACACACGCTCTAACTGGTCGCTTGCCAGCCTGTAGTAGAAGGCCCCTGTCAATCCGAGTTCACTTTTTTCGGATATCCTGGAATGAAGTAAAATATCCATGAACTGTTTTGATATCAATAGGTGGAGGCGGTCAATCTCATCGTCCTGCCTTACCACCTCAGTGGCGAGAGAAACATCTTTTGTATTCATTGCCCTGATGGTATTGTCAAGCATCCACTGCACTTTTATATGCATGCGCCGAAAGCTCATATCGATAGGCATATCCCCAGGATTCGAGATATCCTGAATTATCACCTTATCGTGCGTCTCTTCGATAATCTCAATACCTATCAATTTCTTCACTATAGTTGTTATGTCTTTTTTCTGTTCAGGTGTGATATTCCTGGCTTTAAGTTCGATCACACGATACCCGGCAACGTATGTGGCTATAATATCTCTTATCAGCGGATCGCCTGCCCTTCCATCTATGGTTAAGGTCTTTGGACCCTGAACCGCAGAACCGCCGTTTGAGGTTAAAAGAAGAGAACCATCCTCCTGGGGGTGCATATGAACTAAGGAACCTGATGTAATTCCGGCATTAATAGCCCATTTCTTAGGAAGAGAAACAACGAACGTTGATTTGCCTGTTATCTGGACTTTTCTTATTTCTGGATTGATCATTTTGATAGTACTTTTTGAGGTTAGTAGATAATATATACTTTTTCCCAAGAATATATAGACTATATATAAAATCAGTAGAAATGAGAGGATCGAATTTTTTCTTTTTTGAGGATAATTTTCTTTTACTCAATTAGTCTCAAAAAGGATATATATTTTTTTACAATAATCTATATATGGTATAAACTATCAGTAGAGTAATGATATTATGGAAACACGTAAAGTTTACGTAAGTGGAGGCTCTACTTATGTAATTTCACTACCCAAGAAATGGGTTAAGAAGACTAACTTGAAGGCAGGAGATTCACTGATTGTCACAGAGCATGGCAGTTCATTGATGATCGAGACCAGTATAATTGAAAATGAATCTCGAACAAAGGAGATAAAAATCTCACAAGTTACATCAAGCGAAGCTCTTGAGCGTTTATTAATTGCTTTCTATCTTGTGGGTTATGATACAATTAAAATAAAATTGGACAGGAAAGATCATCTTTCATTCAGGGAGATTATCCGGAATATTATGGACTATTTGATTGGGGTTGAAATAGTCGAGGACACTAACGAAGAAATGACACTTGAGATAATGCTGGATTACAGACGTATGAGTACCAGGCAGATACTTCAGCGAATGTTCTCCATAGACAGGTCGATGCTTCTTGATCTTGGCAAAGCGTTAAAAAACATGGATATCGGGCTGGCAAAAGATATAATAGCAAGAGAGAAAGAAATAGACAGGCTTTATTTTTTGGTCGTGAGGCAGCTTAAGAGCGCAGTGGAATACCAGCAGATAGCAGAAAAACTTGGAATAGAATCTCAGAGAGATTGCCTTGGATACAGGATTGTGGTAAAAGTCCTTGAGAGAATTGCAGACCACATTGAAAACATGGCAAAAAATTATATTCAATTATCTGAGATCCAAAAAGAAGCAAATCTGAATGATTTTATAGATATCACCTATAGTATTGTCACAACCTTTGAAAAATCGGTTCAGGCATTATTTACAAGAAATAATGAATTGGCTGAGACAGTTTTTCAAGAACTGAAGAAGATTGAAAAATCTCAATCCGATATTTCAAAAGGATTATTCAAAATAGAAGATATTCAGGCAGCTATTTTAGTGAAAGCAATACTTGATAGCATTGGAAGAATAGCGAGTTACAGCGGGGATATTGCAGAAGTTGCTATCAATATGTCAACAGAAAGAGTATAAAATGTATGCAATAGTCATAATGGCAAAAGCACCTTTTCCAAATAAGGTCAAAACAAGGCTGATACCTCCACTTGCGCCTTATGAGGCATCCCGCCTCTATTATAGTTTTCTTCTTGACAAGATCGAGCAAGTCAAGTGCATTGGTGAAGCGCTCCCATTCATGGCATATAGTCCCCGATCATCTGAGCCTTTCTTCAGAAGCATCATACCTGCCGATTTCTCTGTGATAATCCAGGTTGGAAAAGATCTGGGAGAGAGATTGACAAATATATCACATGGGCTTTTTGCAGAAAGGGCAAAAAAAGTGATTATACTTGATAGCGACACTCCAAACCTTCCGACAGATTATATTCGGGAAGGTCTTGCGAGATTGGATGAAGTAGATGTCGTCCTTGGTCCATGCGAGGATGGGGGATATTATCTGATAGGTATGCGATCATTTATTCCTGAAATTTTTAGTGGGATCCCATGGAGTACGGCCCATGTTACTGAGCTTACAATGAAGAAAGTACAGACACTGGGTTTGAATGTTTCAATGCTTCCCGGATGGTATGATGTGGACACTGAGAAGGATCTTAAACGACTGATGAGAGACATTGAATTCCCTTCTGGCAATTGTTTTTTCTGTGAGAATACGTTGGATTTTTTGCAAAAAAATAAACCACTATTCACACCAGAAGAATACAGAAATGCCAGGAATGGGTAACAGTAACGGCTCGACTCACTATTGTGTTGCCTTCACTTTTGTCAGTGTCCGATTTACCGGAGTGCTCCATGTCGGATTCTCTGACACCTTTGTGATAGTGAAATATCCTGATTCATTTACGTTAGCATAGATTATTGTTGCAAAATTATCGTTCGGTGCTCCTCTTCCCGCCATGACGCCAAATACTCCGGCGTCCGCATGAAATACATTGCCGATTGTTGTAAGAGATGCGTGATGGGTATGGCCTCCAACAAATGCTGTTACATTTTTTGATATAAAAAGCTTCTGAAGGCGGTCCCTGTTAGTCTTATTTTCGTCAAGTGAATCACCTCCATGATTTGTTCCTTGCGGATACAGAACCTCATGCCCTCCAACAACAGTCCAATTCTTTTTGTTCGTGCTCAGGTCCTTTTGAAGCCAGCTAAATAATCCATCCGGGATGTATCCCCCATCAGTCCCGCTGTACTTCATGCATGAGTCGTCCATATTTATCCTTCCTTTTGGAGCATACCATGCACATGCTCCATTGTTACCTCCATCCCAGTATTCGTTAAGCACAATCACATGTATATCGCCTACATCGAAAGAATACGTAGTATCACTGGTTCCTGCAGGCCCTTTCTTAGGATGGTAAGAGTAGGATGAGAATTTCGATCTAATTGCAGGGAAATCTGAAGGATTGTCCAGTTCGTGATTCCCAACAGCAAAGAATGAAGGTATGTTCCTGGCAGTGGAGGATGAATATGCAGCTACGGTATTGATAGTTCCGTTGTTTATTGGGTCCATATCTCCAATCATCACTACTGCATCCACCTTCCCATTTGGCGATTGCGGTATGATTTGATTGAAATCCTCCGTGAGAATAATATTGCTGGTTGCATAACTGGGTCTTGCGTCACTGACAAAGGCGATTGTACTTGATGTTGCGTTTGGTTCAAGCTTCAGAAACATGAATATTGAAATTATGAGAAATATGAAAATCGTAAGATGGATTAATTTTATCAATCTATTCGCTGTACAATATTTAGATATAAATATTTCAATGGAAGAATGGGCTACAACTTTCATATCAATGCTCATAATTGACACTCATATAAGATTTATGTTTTTATAGCCCTGAATTGCCTCTTTTATATAGTTCTATCTTATTTTTTCTGTCTTTACTGTTTTTGCTTTTGTATTTTTTGCCATATTATTTACCTCTTTTGTCAATGTTTTATGATGTGAAGCTTTATCTATGATAATAATAATTATTAGAATTATGATAACCAAATATTGTCTAAAAATATTTTCTGTCATTGGTTATCATTATGAGATAGCCAGGTTCCTCATATACAGATTTTCTTTTCCCTCTCTGGCTATCCTTCAAAATTATTTCAGGTGATACAAATATGAAAGAGCATGATATAACAGACCAAATTTTATTGCCTACAACAAGAGATGAAGCAGAGAAGCTCATAGAATACTGTGAAGATATTGAAAAAAAAATCGAAGAAGGTATCTGCGAATTTCTAACAAGTCATTATATATGACAATTTTCTAATCTTTTATTTATAATTTTATATTTTTCCATATGATTTCACATAGCTGGGATAATAGTTCATACCATCATAACAACAAGCTTTCGAAACCATAAAACTTGAATTCAGTAAAAAATCATGCCCCAGGAATCATTAGTTATACTTTAGGGTATTCTACCCAGAACTTCCATTTCAGTTAAGTATTTGTGTATCAGTAATTATAAGTATAATTATTGTGAGATATAAAGTTATTTGTTTAAAGCTAAGAACCATACTACTTTATACCTAAAAAGCTAATATTAGCGCTGAAGCCCGGTAGTGTAGCGGTCAATCATGCGAGGCTCTGGACCTTGCGACCAAGGTTCGAATCCTTGCCGGGCTATCCTCTAAATGGTTATAATCCTAAGCGCCAGTATATGATAGGAGACACTTATGGCGTATATGGAAAATACCGATGATATTCATGGATTTGATCTTAAGCTCTCTCAATCAATGGCTAAGTTCAATAAAGTCAAGACATCAGATCGTAACAAACAACTCGTAGCAGATTTCTTAAAAACTCACAAAAGA
>JAGFND010000157.1 GCA_021409285.1 Candidatus Methanoperedens sp.
AAGCTGTTGTTCAGATGTTTTTTTCCAGGCACTTTTCAGGTTTTCTATCTCGTTTTCTATTATTTCCATGGCGATTTTCCAGATACCCATCAGGGTTTTTATGGGAGTTAAGGTGGCCGCCATTTGACGGTAAGGTAAATTCAGTGCTGTAAGGGTATCGCAGGTTTAATGAGTCCTTATTTGCCATTGATATGCCTTTATCAAAAACAGTCACAACTTTCATTATACCGTAAATCCAATAATCTGGCTCCATCTCTATCTATGTATAGGTATCCGATAACTGGAAAATCCCTTTGATCCTGACGGCAGGGGAATTCTTATTAGGAAACACTGAATCGATATGTATGGCAATGATCGGAAAATTTCCGACTGTTATCCAGATAGATATCTTCACCCATGAATCCAATCACGCTATAATTGCCAAATGACCTGTATTTGAAAGGAACATTCGTCGCAGTTGTTGAGTAGATCAGGTCGTTTTCTTTTATGGTTCTATCTGATGAATTTTCGAGTTTTATGATGAATGATCACTTCCCGCGTTATTATCCGGATCGTAATAGAATCCATCAATATTCATGGGTGTCAAATTGAAGGTCGTACTTGCTCCAGCATCGGCTTCCCAAACATAGCGAGATTCAGGTTCACTGACCGGCATTCGATCCAGCTTTTCCAGTAGTATGCTGTTATACGGTTTCTCAATCAGCGTTCCGTTATTCACGCTGCTGTCGTTCACTATACCTCTCTGACTCTGCACTTACTATTACAATCGTTGGCATGAGAAACCCATGTGTGAGGATTATTTTCCGGTTTTTTGTTTCCCAGTATACAATCTGTATATATTTGATCCACGCCGTAATCGAAAATCCGGAAAAAGCTGAAATAGCTATTATTCGACCATAGTTTGATTCTAAATACATCAAGACCAGAATGAAGACCAGAATGAATAAAATATCACCCCATCGTTGTCGTACAGGTACATGTGTTCTCCTACGTGCTATTTTATCCAGCCAACGCGAATCAAATATCCAAATTAATACAAAGAGTGCTATGCCAATAAAAAGTGCAACCTTAAAAGCATTCATGCTTATTTCATATCTGATAAAACTGGAATAAACTAAATATGTAATAGAAATACATAAAAGCAAAAACCCATCTCGATATCTATTTTTCCAGCTTATATCAGCAGGAGGTGATTCAGTGTTGCCAGGTGCTTTTACCTCCAGGTCTTTTTCATCTGGTCTATACGCGCCAGCTGTACTCATTGTTATCCCTTCTCTGGAGCTTGAACAGGCAATGCGAGGGGTTGCCATTTTGAGGGTTTTACAAAATAAATTATCATCATGTTCTTTCGCTCCCAATAAACCACCAGAGGATAGTGTATCCATTGGAAAGGGAAAAATATGGTTACCATGAATTGGAAAGGGTCATCTTTTCCTATGGTAAAGATTAGCAACATTATGACAGAAAAGAATATTGCAAGGTGAGAAAAGGTTTGGACAAAAAATTTTTTCTTCATGCCTATTTCCTGTTTGTTTACCCGATTCAGCTGTTTCCATTCATAGACAATGGCAACCACTGAGAAGATGATTCCAATCATAATCCCCTTAAGGATGATAGCCTTGTTAAAATCCACTTGAAATAAATATATAATCACAAGGAGGGCCAATCCAAAAAAAAATAAGCCGAGCACAGTTTGAAAAAGAACATAATTCCGGAAGATATTCGCCCAGCCCATTTCGTCGTAATTCTGAATGCTTTTTCCTTTTTCACTCTGTGCAAATTCTTCATCTATTGGCAGAGCTACCATCACCCGCTTTGCTGCAAGGGCATTTGCGTTGGGACACCAGCCCATCATTTTTCTGATACTTTCTTTGATGTTTACTGTCATACTAACCTCCTTAACTTTTCAAATATCTCATCAGCAAGTTTCGTGGGATCATTTGTTTTCTCAAGACTTGGATGATACGAATACAATGGCATTGACATCGAATGGAACAGAGCGTCCGAATAGAATCCCGCGCTCAGAATTTACATTCTCTACTTCTATCTGATTTGAATACGCCATCTCAATAAGAGTTTTTTCAATCCGTTCATTCATAGTGATGAGTGCTTTTGAGACAGCCTGTTTGGATATACTGCATAAGCGCGCTATATCAACATTAGGAAGTCCGCCACGCCTTGGATCATTTCGGCATTCATCATTCATGTTTGAGAATATTATCCACAAGGTTATCAGGATTTTCTTTTGAACTGGCGGCGTCTTTGAAAAAAGCAAGCGTTTTATTCTGGTCGCCGCCAAGCTTTTCAAGAACCTGTATATATATATGTACTTTACCATAATATCTATAATATGGGAGAATATATGCATTATTGATTTCTTGTCTGTCGAAATCTTTAAAAAGCATCTTTAGTTCTGGTTTTATGCTTGCTTTAAAAAAGTCTATGTGCTTTTGAAACAGATCCTCTCGATCTTTTAGCTTCTCCTGGCCTGAAATATTTTTAGAATATAAAACCTTCAATTCGTTATAAAAATTATCTATATAATTTGAAAATATTATTATTTCATCAAGTTTTTCCATTTGTGCCCTATACTCTGCCGATTGATGTCCGAACTTCCTTTTGAAGAATTCAAGGGACGTTAATGCTCCCAATAAAACCGCAGCATTCTCGTTAAAAGTTACATCATTTTTTTTGAAAAAAAGCTGATGGGTCCTTTCATGGAAAATGACATATACCAGTTCAGTAGGATCATTTTTATCTATCATGGGTGTTATGATGGGGTCAGGTAAAATGCCCAGCGTGCTCATCGTTATAGATTTACCGATGAGAGTATCATATCCGATCTTTTTTAAAGCCGTTTCCTCTTTTTTTGTTTCTTCAATTTGAATGAACCCTTTATAAGGGATACTTCCAATAAGAGGCCAGGTATACAGGTATTCTTCAAAGCTGTCTTTTCTTGACCCGGATAAAGAATAATATAAGACCTCCCGGTCAAGATGGCTGTACCTGCTGTAAGCTTTTGTCATTGGAAACCCTGCACCGTCCCCGAAAGCCATAATCTCCGGGACTGATTTTAGCTGGTTTTTTATCTCGTCATCTATATTTTTATCCTTTAGTGCATCTTTGATATCCTCGCTCCTCAACAGGATCTTAGCCTGATCATAGGAAATTCCTGAAATATACAGTGTGTCAGGGTTTAAAATAAGAATTAAAACAAGAAGCATGATACAGAGAGGAATTATTTTCTTAAGCTTCATACATATTCGGGGAGATTATTCAGGGTGAGTAATATTATGATGAAAGCATAAATATTGTTGCTTGCACGAAACCTTACAATTAATTCTGAAGAGCGCTTGAGAACTGGTCAGGAGGACGCATGGGGAAATTATTCTGGCATTCTAAAAAAAAATATAAGTATGACTGAATACTTATAAGCCTATTAAAAAGGCGCCAATAGCTATCATTGAAGCAAAACGAACATCATGAGACCCGATTCTCACAGCACAAAAACAGGCAGAGGAGTTTGCAGAAAGTTTATACTCAAAATAAAGGATTTGAGTGTTGCATCTGAAAGGTAACGCTGGATAAAATATTTCAAACTATAAAACTCATCAGAATCACGATGTCTGAAATTCCTTCCCAAAAATCCAATGGAATCATAAAGACGTTGTGCAAATTTCTCTTCTGAATATTCGATCCAGAATAGGCCATCTGTTTCTTTTTTAAACAATTCCTCATGTTCTTTAAACCATGTTGGATTTGAGGATCGGATATATGTTGAAACTTATTTCAGAATGTCGGAGGGATCAGTCCATGTTGTTGGGATATCATCATCAGATGCTTCAATTTCTATTGTGGGTAATCAAATGTCGGGAAACCATTTATTTGATATGTTCCATCAATGAATTGATCCAATATTTCTGGAGTTAAGTAACAAACTTCAAGAGTCAAATCAACATTTCTCAGACGTTCACCAATATCCTGAAAGTAGTAGCTTTCATCGAAGGTGATTTTGCCTTTTCTTATATAATCGATGAATCTATTGATAGCGATATGTCATATTTTTTGTAAGATCATTCAAATATTTCAGGATTGATCGATATGCACCTGAGTGTTTTCTTAACAATTCAATTCGGGCAAGTATTTCCTCATTTATCAAAACATTTGCATGTTTTTTTATAATGTGTGGGTCGATCTTTTCCGATTCATCCATTTCCTTAAGATCTTTTCTGATCGACTCTAAAGCAGTCGTTCGAAGTTGATTTTCAACCGTTTGCCGTGAGGCACCATCTTATCGCGGAGTGGATAACTCTCTACTGAATTCTTGAGCAGTTCTCCGTAATTCTGGTACCTGTTTATCTCCACGGTGAAAGGCGCAGGGTCTTCGATCAGAGTAGGATCATAGCCCTTCATATCAAGCAACTTCATTCTTTGTTCCTCTCGCCAGCAGTTTTCATTTTGAACCTGTACCGTTTCTTTTCATAGTAGGGCTCAAGCTCCCTGAAAAACTCAGAGTCATCGAAGAAGTGCTTGAAATAATATGCACCGCTGAGCTTGAAGATGTTGATGCGCGGATGCTTTTCAATTGCTCTCTCAATCATAAAACATCCCCTCTTCCTGTATACTGGCTGAACTTCCATTTCTCCCTTTTTATCCCGATAAGCACACCTCTTGCCACCTCCTCAGGCAGCGCAAGCATAAGCGCGCCGATATGCTTGCAAAATCTCTTCTCTCGCTGCGTTCTTCTCCAGTCGCCGCAGTCATGCAGTATAAACCGCTTCAACATCAGTGTAAACAGAAAAACCCCGCACATCCGCTATGATCTTATCAGTGCTCAATTCTATTATCTCAATGTCCTTTATCTCCTTTGCCCTATGCCCTGAGTTTTGACTCATCTGCGTATTCATAAAATACATCTGCCCAGTCGCGGTAATCCCAACCTGAGCATCCCAGATGAATTGAGCCCATAGCAATTAATTATATCCCTTCAGATTAATACTTATGTCTATGCTTCATATTGGCGCCGGAGGATGGGCATATTTCAAAGTGCCTGGATTGGATTCCCTCACTGCGTACTCAA
>JAGFND010000158.1 GCA_021409285.1 Candidatus Methanoperedens sp.
ACTTTGATGAAGAGAAGTAAACGTGGTCTGGCGCGGTCTCGATGAGAAAAGTCCTGAGCTTCTGTACTGAGGAGAATGCCTTGTGCCTCACCATCTTTTCACCGTTCTTCCTGAACCCGAACTCTCTGTTTACAAAGTCCGGCGGCTCATACAAAGGTGCTTTCATGTAAAAGTCTGAGATCCGCATATTCTATACCTGCTTTTGCACCACTCGCTTCTTGTTCTCCATCCATACCTTTCTTCTGTAATACACCAGTGGGTTTTCTATCTTCTTGCACAGCGCCGTTCTCGGGCAGTTGCCATTAGTTGCCATGGTTGCGCATGCCGGGCATGTATAGGTTGTTCCAGATGCACGGTTGATGTGACTGATCTGATAGTTGGTGGCTTGCTCCTTGAAATCTGGCGATGCTCTGAATATTTTTGTCACCTTCTCTGGTGCCATCCCGATATTGAGTAGGAATGACGTAATCGCGAAGCGAATTGTATGGGATAAGTTCACATTTGCCTGGACGTCCGCTATTGCGGCGCTTATACATGGCGGAAAGCAGTCAGGGATCACTTCGCTGAAACCTTCTCTGCTAAAACTCTGCTTGCTCGCGCGGGTATTGATTATCTCCATCACTTCGGCTATGTACGGTTCCAGAGCCACCTGAATATCCTTCGGCACTTCATGCGGCAGACCGGATTCCACCTTCTGCCTCACAACTTCTTCCATCAGATGCGCCAAATCATCTCGCGATATCAACAACATGCCCTGCTTGACGGTCCGGTTCAGTAATTTCCATTTGGGTTCATGCAAGACATGCGCGCACCTGATGTAATCTGTGAAATGCATGGAGACATTCATTATGTCATCAAGTCTGATACTTATGCCCAAATCTGCAGCCAGTTCCTTTAATAATACAGCATTTTTGAGGTCTTTGATATGTTCGTATGAAGACCTGGCTACAGCAAGCGCATATCTCTTTGTAAGGTAGTTGTTATTGATGCATGAAACGATTATCCTGGCAATCGAATAGGCCAGCAGCTCCTTCTCTGCGGCCAGTTTATTGAATCTTCGGTACTTCATGGCACCGTCCTTCAAAGCCTTAAGTATGCGCTCTTTTCCTGTTGATCTAATGCTTTCAAAGGCTGCTTGTGTGCACAGGTCATTTAAGCCGATATCCGACTTTCTCAAATATTCCAGGGCGCCGGAGGTGCAGGGAATATTAGCAAAGTCGATGATGTCCATTATTTTCTCTTCTTCAACCAGAATCTACTTATCTTATTATAATATAAGTATTACTATTGTAATACAATCCCTCTTATCTTCCTTGGCACGATTCCCAGTTCTCTTGCCAACTCTGCCGTCTCTGGATCGCTCACGCGCTCCCATGTCAGATTTACCGCCGACTTCAACTTACCCTGTGGTATCAATAACTTCTTTCCGTGATACTCTATTATCTCATAGGGAAACGCACTTTTTTCTGATGCTTTCGCCAGCGCATGCAATTTTTTCTCGTTCTCAGGTAACATTAATCCTCCTCTGATAGCATGATCGTAAGAATAGGTTCCGCATTATCCCCCGGGCCGCAGATCGCCTTGAGATCCACAGTTTCCATCTTTGGATTCCCCGCTTTCGAAGGCATCTGGAAAATAGTCTTGAAATAAAGTGTCTGTGTAGTATCTTTCTGCGACTCTGCAACGTCTATATTTGCTTTCTTCATTGCCCTGGCGCTGAATGAGAACATTGTAAGAACATCCCATAATCTTCCCTGCATGTCCTGGAAGCCTTTGAGGCTCTCCGGCGGCTCGATGTACCCAGACCATAATGCCTGTGTGACTGCTGTTGGATACATTATGCCTGCTTCTTTTGCAGTTTCAGTGACATCCACAAGCACTCTATCATCAATTGCCTGGGCACGGGTGTAGACATCAATTACATCTCCAAATATACTATTTGTCGATTGATCCCCGGTCTCAGCTTCAATATCCACCAGGGATGGCAGGTCATCTTCAGGTGCATCTATGGATGGCTCGGTCTTCGGATTTATAGGCAGCTCAAATGGTTTCGAGTAATCCCCGGCCACTATCCAATCGACATATGCAGCCAGATTCTCCTTCCGGGTGAAAGACTCGCCGAACCCCGGCTTGTTCATATTTGTGAAAAGGTGTTCATTATAGAGAACAATAGGGTCATCCGCACCGCAGGCATCCGTTACTATATCGAACCCTGGGACATTACTGGCAGAAATCATCTCGCACAGCTTCTGAAGTTTCTCCGGTCCGACTTCATTCCTTCTTGCCCAGACATCTATTGAATATGTAATGCTGCGGGCAGAAAGTGAAACTATCTCCCAACCCGGACAGCCTTTCTTATGGTTGTGATCATCTAACAGCAGGTACTGGCCGCCATTCGATGTGCCCAATGTGTAGTGGTATTTTAGCGCAGGGTCTTCCATGAAGGGCTCTAAATCACCGATCTTGCCTGCATAATAGGCCGCAAGAACCTTTTTGCAATGTGGACACAGATACGCTGACATGCATTGGAAGTCCACGGGGATTATGTCCCGCTTATTCATGTTATATAAGTATATTCTATTTTTCTTTACTTCGATCATTCCCTCACTCCTTCAGTCATCATTACTCCGCTGGCTCTGGAACGAGTGTCATGTCCATTTCTTCAATTTCTTCCTGGCATTCCGGGCAGAAGTATCTTGGAACCCGTTGTTATCCGCGTTGAGATCGTATTCAATCTCCCCGCCTATGTTCATGATGCCATGCCGCTCTTCTACCACTTCAACGGGTTAATCTGAGCGAAGCAGTGCGGGTAGTGGATGGTGGGGCTTCTCGCCCGACCCCTTGAGAATTGGTGGAATATCTTTCTTAACCATAGAGGACGCTCCGTTTCCTCGTGCCCAGAGCTTCACGTACTTTCTTTCTGTGCTTCACTTATTATTTCATCCATACTGATATCGACCTGGGAGCGGAACTCTTCCAGACTCTCTGCGGATTCCAGTGCATCCAATACATCTGATCCTATCGTCTGAGCATAGTGCTTCAGTTCGTCTATTTGTGTCTGCATGTTTTCCGGCAATTCTTCATATTTCATAGTGTTCTCCGTTCAGTTTTTTCTGTTCTCTGTTTCCTGAACACGCCAGATTTCAGCACCGCAGTGAGAAATATGGCATCATCGAACTATCATTGATCCCTTTTGCCGTGTTTCAATATTTAAATAGTGCTTCCTCCAAGTGACTCTGATGCTGTCGCTTGCCATGCTGCTATCAGTGTCTCATACGGAAAGTGTGAGAAATTAGAAGGTTAGCAACTTTTCGCCCAAATAACCACAAAGTTTGTGAATAAAATCGTAAATGTGGAGAAGATTATGCCCCACGGAGCCCCTTAAAGATGCGATTTATAGTTCTATCTGCGATTAAAAAGTGAGGTTGTTTTCAGGGTTCGTCGTTCTTGTATAAGTGTATGAACCTCGTCACTATACCACGTATTTGAAGGGTATAGGACTTGTTAGCGTTTTTTGCCTAAAAAACTTTCTCACAGTTCTGTTTAGAGATGTATTTTTCTAAAGTGTCGGCGCTGGAATAGATATATAGTTTTGAACGTCATTAAAATGTGCGGAAGATAGATTTAAAATCATTTGAGTACAATTTCTTATAAGATAAATTCATTGGCTGGGGAACACAGGGAGAATAAAACATGACGGTCTTTATTGAAATTAAAAACCTTCGCGTCGGTTTCGATGGAATTGACGTGCTAAAGGATATAAACCTTGATATCGAAGAGGGAGAAATCCTCGGCATACTGGGAAAGAGCGGAGTGGGTAAGTCCATTTTCATGCTCGTGCTGAGAGGAGTGGAAGCCTTTGATGATATCTCAGGAAGTGTAATCTACCATCTTTCCAGATGCAATAAATGCGGATTAATAGAGCGCCCAAGTAACGTTGGTACAGCTTGCCCAAGATGTAACAGTTCTCTTGAGAAACTTGAGGCAGATTTCGTTAAACTAAAGATATATGATCCGCTCAGGAGAGACATTACCAAAAAAATCGCGATCATGCTCCAGAGGACTTTCGCTTTGTATGGTGACGAAAAAGTAATAGTCAACGTAATGAATGCGCTTCAGGAGATAGGCGAACTTGGGCCTAACGCTATTAATAAAGCGGCTGAACTGATTGAAAAGGTGAAGCTCTCTCACAGAATAATGCATATCGCAAGAGAGCTTTCAGGCGGTGAGAAGCAGCGCGTTGTACTTGCGAGACAGCTTGTGAAAGATCCAATACTGTTATTAGCGGACGAACCCACGGGAACACTTGATCCCAAGACAGCGGAACTTGTCAATAAAACCATCTTAGATGCAACTCGTAATTTCAGGATTTCACTTATTATCACTTCTCACTGGCCAAGAGTTATCGAGGAGCTTTCAAATCGTGCAATCTGGCTTGACGATGGCATGATTAAACAAATCGGTGCTTCTCGGGATATTGCCTCATCGTTTATGAAAGAAGTTGGCGAAATAGGTGATCAGGAAAATGTGGAAATCGGACAACCCATCATTCGTGTATGCAACCTGAAAAAGACATATTTCTCCCTTGATAGGGGCATCGTGAGAGCAGTCAATGACATCTGTTTCGAGGTAAATGAAGGCGAGATATTTGGTTTAATTGGTGTCAGTGGGGCAGGCAAAACTATAACTTCGAAGATAGTATCAGGATTACTTCGCCCAACATCAGGTACTGTTGAGGTCAGGATTGGCGACGATTGGATTGATATGACGCAACTGGGTGCAGATAAGAAAGGGAGAGCTACCAAATACATTGGTGTACTTCACCAGGAATACAGTCTCTATCCACACAGAACCGTGCTTGATAACTTGACAGAATCCATTAGGCTTGAATTGCCTCCTGAGCTTGGTAAGAGAAAGGCAATTCAGACATTAATGGCCGCAGGTTTCACAGAAAAGAAAGCAAACGACATTCTTACCAAGATGCCTGCTGAACTGAGCGTGGGAGAAAAACAC
>JAGFND010000159.1 GCA_021409285.1 Candidatus Methanoperedens sp.
CCTCCATACAATTTGCCAAGAATAACTCCTGATAGGAGAACCGCAAAAACCTGGCCTGTGACAGGCACAGGCGTATAAGGAAGATAGAACCTTAATTGTGCACACAATCCAGTAAGACACGCAAATCCAAGTGCGAACACAATTTTGTTCATGGCAGAGGATTCAAACCGCCATTTGAAAAAATTGAATCTCGCAGAATCATATTGTTCAAATATTTTCTCCAGTTCATTTCTGAATTCGGACATAGAACACCTATTGTAAACTTTTTATTGCATCAGGTAAACAATCATATATAAGTTTAATCTTTAAACAATATAAACAGTATAAAATATAAATACTATAGAACCAATATAAAGAAGGGAGATACATATGGAATTGATCAACATAAAAATAGAGGCACCCACCGGTACGAACCTTATACTTGGCCAGACGCATTTCATAGAAACTGGATTGGGAAGAGGAATTATTGGCATTGTGGATGGAGAACCGCCAAAAGGCATCGAAAACTCAAAAGATGCTGATGAAAGACAGAAATTCCTGCAAACTATCGGTTATAAGAGATGATCGATCATCTGAAAGTCAGGGTTCCGGCGACCTCCGCAAATCTGGGAGCAGGTTTTGATGTGTTCGGCATAGCTCTGGGAACACCTGCTGATATCATAGAAGTTGAAAAGAGCGATAGGATCGAGATCATAATCAAAGGAAAACATTCTGATTTTATTCCCACGGATCCCCGGAGAAATACTGCAGGAATAGTCGCTTCTATTCTTGATAAGGCGGTGAGGATTACGATTAACCGGAATATTCCTTTAAGCAGTGGGCTTGGAAGCAGCGCCGCGCCAGCTGCCGGCGTTGCTTTTGCTTTAAATGAGATGTATGATCTTGGACTTTCGATCGAAGAACTCGTTGAACTTGCCGCAAAAGGAGAAAAAGCCGCATCAGGGGTTGCACATGCGGATAATGTGGCGCCTGCATTATGCGGCGGTTTTGTAATAGTCCATAAGAAGAGATTGATCACTCTCAATCCAGAGAACATCGGGATCGTTGCAGTACACCCTGATATTTTCGTGAGCACGCGGACAGCCCGTGCCATACTTCCCAGAAGGGTATCGCTTGAGGATATGTCTTTTAATATTGGAAGCGCTGCGACAATGGCAGTGGGAATGATGAGGAGTGACATAGAACTCATAGGAGAAAGTTTTGAGAACCGGGTCATCGAGGAGACACGTGAACGGCTTATCTGGGGCTATTCTCAGGTCAAGAAAAGAGCGCTTGGAGCAGGCGCGACGGGAGTGACGATAAGCGGTTCAGGACCCACCATGATTTCCGTTTGCAGAATGGAATACAGAGAAAAGATAGCAGAAGCCATGAAAGAAGCATTTATAGAAAACGGAAAAAAGACCGACGTTTTTATGACAACGATCGGCCGCGGAGCAGAGAAACTGGAATAATGTTTTGGTGGCTTATGTGTGGTTATGTGTCAATTCATGATGATGCCACCATTGCGGCCTGGCCAAGAGATATCCCCCCGTCGCCAGGCGGCACGATTGTATGTGTAATGAACTTAATTCCACATTCCTGTGCCATTTTTCCGGCAATTCTTACAATAGCGTCATTATAAGCAACACCTCCTGAAAAACCGATCAGATCGATGTTCCTGTCCTTTGCTGCTCTTATTGCCATTTCGCATAACCCTCTTGCGATCGCGGCTTGAGCTGAAGCGGCTATATCAGGCAGGGGATAGTTCTGTTTTGCCTGATAGATGCAATCAAGTATTCTTGTTGTATCGAGCGTGTAAATCCCATGCCGTTTCTCTATTATGACAGGGATATATACCCTGTCTTTTCCTTTCATTGCAAAAGCCTCCAGTTTCATGGCAGGCTCACCCTCATATGTCCTTTCGGTACAGACCCCAAGCAGCGCCGAAACAGCATCAAGCAATCTTCCCGTGCTTGAAGTTAGCGGGGAATTGAATTTTGTAGCGATCTGCTTCAAAATTATGTCAAGTTCTGCATTTTCAAAATATGGAGAAAATATCTCTGAAAGTTCATTTTTCTGATATTTCTTTGCCAGGATACCGGCTGCCATGCGAGCAGGATATCGCGCAGCAAGATCCCCGCCTGGCATCAATTGGATCATGAGATGACCTGCCCTTTCAAAACCATCATCAATTGCAATGATCTCACCGCCCCATATCGTCCCATCATTTCCATATCCAATTCCATCAGCCGTGATGCAGACCATCCTCTTTGCACCGCTTTCGGTCATGAGGGAAGATGCATGCGCAAAATGGTGCTGGCATTTGAAAAGTGGTGCATTGAATCTTGTACTGAGTTCCTGTCCCAGTCTTCCTGTGCTAAACGATGGATGCAAATCCACAGCGATAGCATCGAAATTGCGTGTACCTGTTAATTCTATGAGATTATTGATCGCAGTTTCAAGATATTCAAGTGTGTACAGCTTCAAGGTATTTCCGATATACTGGGTCAGAAAAGCTTTACCTTTCTTCAGGATACAGGCAGTTACATCAAGTTCAGCACCAAGTGACAGTACCGTACTTTCGCAGCCATTTACTTCAAGGGGGGATGGCACAAAACCACGGGATCTCCTGATAAATGATGCTTTTTTATTGACCAGCTTAATGACAGAATCATCGCATCTATTCCTGATGGATCTATTGTGCAACAGAGAATAATCAGAATTAAGCGAAAGAATATCTTTGTTTTCAATAGCCATGGGTTCACCAGGAATATTTGCTGATGTCATTACGATAGCAGGCTGCCTGGAATAATTAAAAAGCAAATGATGCATACCAGAATAGGGGAGCATCACGCCTGTATTGGATAGACCTGGTGAAATAAGAGAAGAGATCAGGTTCTTTTTCTCAAGCAGCACGATGGGTCTTTGAGGTGACAGCAGGATATCTTCTTCTTTTTTTGAGAAATGTACAATATTATGAGCGGCATTCAAATTCCTTGCCATTATTGCAAATGGTTTATTCGGTCTCCTGAGGATGTTTCGCATCCTTATTATCGCATCGTCGTCGGTTGTCCTTGCACAAAAATGAGTTCCTCCGATGCCTTTTATTGCGACTAAATTGCCATTATCAAGTGCAATTGCCGCATCTTTTATCGGATTTTCAGAAGATATTTTTTTATCGCCTTTATATAATTCATAAACCGGACCGCAATCAGGACAGCACACAGATTCAGTTCTGAATCTTCTGTTCATCGGATCATTGTACTCATTCCTGCATGAGCCGCACATCTGGAATTCTGACATTGTCGTATTCTCCCTGTCATAAGGCAGAGCTTTTATCATTGTAAAGCGCGGGCCGCAGTCTGTGCAGGCAGTGAAAGGATACAGATATCGATTATTTTTTGTATCAAAAATTTCCCCAACACAGGTATCACACATAGCGACATCGGGAGGAAGAACAGAATCTGAAATACCGTTTTTTTCGCTTTTTAATACCGCAAAATCATAGTGTTTATTTTCATTGCAAGGATCTATTTGAATATCTTTTATCAGCGAAAGAGGAGGATGATCGCTCCTTATAGTATTCAGGAAATTCGTGATATCTGTTTCCTTTCCTTCGAGCAATAGTTCAACGCTATTGCCTGAGTTTTTAACATAGCCCCTGATATTGTTGTTTTTTGCCACCCGATAAATAAATGGGCGAAATCCTACGCCCTGGACAATACCTGTGATCGAGACCTTGCATTGGATGGTCATGTCCAAATTCTCATATACATATGCAACCCGAAAAGCAATGACAGTATCCATAAAACAAATGCTGATCTCATGACCAGGCGAAGGTTTCGCAGCATCCATGATTTGCCGAAAGATAGAATTATATATCTTTTTTTTACAAGGTATACAGACATATTTTTTGCCCCTGTATCACATCAGTGCCATGATTCTGAATGTTGCATAAGCACCATGTATTCCAGATATTCTTGTAGCGAGGGAATCCTGCCGATTGCAGCCGTTATCGCCGCAAGCTCTGCCGAACCCAGATATACCTTAGCGTTCTTACCCATCCTGTTATCGAAATTACGCGTTGAGGTAGAGAACACAACGGCATTATCGGCAACTCTTGCCTGGTTGCCCATGCACAGGCTGCATCCCGGTATTTCCATTCGCGTTCCGAGATCATTGAGTATTTTATATTCTCCGCTCCTTTTCATATCGTTTTCTATCGATCTTGTGGGCGGGGATATCCATAGTTTTGATGAGATGTACCCTTTTTTCCTGATTATTTGTGCCGCATGATGTAATTGTTTTATATCCGTCATGCATGAGCCGATAAAAACCTCATCTATTTTCTCGCCATTCACTTCAGACAGCGGCCTTATAAGGTCAGGATCGTTAGGGCAGGCAAGCAGCGGTTCCCTTATATCTGAAAGGTCGATCTCGATCACGTCGGCATATTCCGCATCCTTATCCGCGCACAGCAGCGAAGATTTTGCAAGGTATTCTTCAATTGCCTTTATCCGTTTGTCCAGAGTTCTTGCTGATTCATATCCTTCATTTACGAGTGATCTCAGAATAGTGACATTCGTTTTCAGATAACTTTCGACCTGCTCTTTTGAAAGGGCAATAACTGCCGCTTCTGCTGATCTCTCAGCAGTAGCATCAGTAAGTTCAAAAGCCTGCTCAACAGTAAGGTATGGAAGTCCTTCCATCTCCAATATCCTGCCATTAAATATGTTTCTTTTATTCTTCTTTACAAGAGTGAGTTTACCCTGTTTTTGCGCAAAATAAGGAATCGCATTGACGGCATCCCGTAAGAAAATGCCTTTCCTGAGCTTTCCCCTGAATCTGACAAGGACACTTTCCCGCATGTCAAGAGGCATCACGCCAAGAGAGGCCGCAAATGCCACGAGACCGCTTCCGGCAGGAAAAGATATCCCTATCGGAAACCGTGTATGACTGTCACCTCCCGTTCCTACGGTATCAGGCAGTATCATGCGGTTAAGCC
>JAGFND010000016.1 GCA_021409285.1 Candidatus Methanoperedens sp.
AATAGCTCGGATAATAATAGTCTGGAATGAAAAAAAGTTCAATTGCATATTATATAAAAAATAAAAAATATTATACAGCAATCAGACGTTATCGGAGAGCCCAAATTTGAAACCAACAATGTCAATAGCTCGGATAATGTTATAATATCGAGATTTAAAAATTGGGATTTATGAAAAAATCTAACTTCGGAAATAAAATATTAACGGCGTGGGGGGTTGGGCGTAGGGAACCAGGAGAGAGAGAGAGAAGACTGGAGTTCAGGTAAGAGTGAAGCGAAAGTATTGATTTCATATTATTCCGTTATGATATGAAGTTATTTTTGTAAAAGCCTTTAATATTCCTGATCTAAATAGAGATTGGAGGTAAAACGATGATTAAAACAATTGAAGCTATTGTAATTATGGTGAATGACCTGCAGAAATCGGTGGAATTCTATACTGATGTGCTTGGTTTTTCGATTTCTAATAAGATAGATATGGCAGAAGCGGGATTATCAGCACCGCGCGCTCATGGACATCGAAGCAGCCCGCGCCATGGTCGAGCAGCCAGCCATAGAACTTTTCAGCGAGGTTGGCTGGGAAACTGCTTCTACGAAAAATTCGGAGAAAACTGGACGCTCGGTCCCGAAACCTCAAGCGTTGTAGTCCTCTTACCCCGCCTTCGCGCTGAGCTTATGCGCCTGAATCCCGACCTGCCCTCAGAAGCTATTGAGACTTGCCATCGAAGAACTCACCCGTGACCGCAGCGTCATGAGCCCGGCGAATGCCAACCGGGAGGTTTACAGGATGTTTAAGAACGGAGTGAAAGTTCGCAGATAGACGATAAGTTAATGTAAAGACACTGATATTAAGTCAAAATATTCCCAGAGGGCGCGTGGCCTAGTTGGATATGGCGGCAGCCTCCTAATAATGTCAGGGAGAAAGCTGCAGGTCGGGGGTTCAACTCCCTCCGCGCCCGTTTAACAACAACATCCTGCAGCATTCTTCATAAAGCAAAAAGTCACCCCCGCTATGCAGTACGAATCTTATTTCATCGAACCAGTCATTTTTTCTGACAAATCCAATAACAGTACTTAAGGCGATCTTCGATGCCCTGTTTATCGGGTATCCATACGCACCTGTGCTGATAGAGGGAAAAGATATCGTCTTTATTCCGTTCTTCATGGCAAGAGCAAGGCTATTTTCATATGCCTGTGCAAGAAATCCCGCTTCTTTCTGACCGCCGCTATGCCATATTGGCCCGACAGTATGGATTATCTTTTTTGCTTTCAGCCGCCCCCCTCCTGTGATAACAGCATCTCCGGCAGGCAGACCATCAGGCAGTGACTGCCTTATTATTTTGCATTCCTTCAAGATCTCATTTCTAACTATTTATTCTCATCTGCAAGATACAGAATCCTTTTTATAACCTGAAATCATTTTAAATAATAATGGTAAAGATCATAGTTATCAACAATTACGGGCAGTTCTGCCACCTTATTCACCGCGCGGTGCGTGATCTGGATCAGAAGGTAGAACTTATGACAAATAGTTCGACTATTAAAGAAATTATGACTAAATCACCTGACGGGCTTATACTCAGCGGAGGCCCTGCACTTGAACGGGCGGGCAATTGCAATATGTATGTAAAAGAACTTGATCTACCCATTCTGGGAATATGTCTTGGTCATCAGTTAATGGCAAAAGCTTACGGCGGCGAGGTCAGAACAGGTGCTGCCGGAGGCTATGCCTCTGTCCAGGTTGAAATTATAGATGAAGATGACATTCTAAGAGGTCTTGGTCCGAGAACGAACGTATGGGCATCTCATGCTGATGAGGTTCGATCTTTGCCGCCAGATTTCATCAGACTTGCTCGCTCACATATTTGCGAGATTGAAGCAATGAAACACTGTAAAAAACCTCTATACGGAGTGCAGTGGCATCCTGAAGTCTCGCATACCGAACGCGGTAATGATCTATTCAGGAACTTTTTTGAGGTGTGTCTGAACTACTGAGGCGAACAGCGACATAGCCCATAATTGAAAAAAAAGCCCCGGCTGCCATTACTGCCCGAAAACCGAAATATTGATATATAGCTCCTCCGATAAGAGATCCGATAATTGACGCAAACGCGATAGCTGAATTCAGTAAACCTGCTGCAGCACCTTTTTCTTCATTTGTATCAATTAGCAGCCGGGTTGAGCCAACATAAAGGCAAGCATATGAAAAAGCGATCAGGATCATTCCTGCGACTGCCTGGTAGAATCTGGTCAGCGGTATCAGTGCAATAAAAGCTGCTGCAGAGAACAGGTCACCAATATGGATAAGCGATATGCTTTTATATCTGTCAAGCCGCCTCATAATGAAAAACTGCAGTATAGGATTAATTGTATAGATTATCCCGACCCACAGCTCATTTGCCCCCAGGCTAACAAGATATAATGGGAAAACGACCCATACATTGTTAGCTCCGATCTGGCGCATGAAAAATCCAAAATAGACATCCCGATTTTTTTTCAAAATATCGGATGAAAAGTAACTTATTTTCTTTTTTATCCTGACTTCACCAGCCGGAAGTGTCATTGTGAAAAGAAAAGCAAATGCAAAAAAGAATGATGATATAGCAAATATCTTCCATGTGGCTGCAACGACACCTGCCAGCATGTTCCCAACAGCCCATCCAAGAGGCATAAAAGAGCTAAACTTCCCGATATTTCTTTTTAAGTTATAAACATAGAGCATAAGTACCGCAGGATATATCCCGACACTGAACCCGGCAAGAGCGCGTATCATCCCGAGAGTGAATGGATCATAAGCGAACATCTGGAGAAAGAAAGTCAGGGAGGAACTTAAGAACCCGGCATATAAAATCGTCTTTGGAGAATAAGAATCTGCAATACGGCTGAATAAATAGGTTGAAATAAATAACGCAGTTCCATAAACCGCCCCGATCATGCCTATCTCTGTCCCTGATGCGCCGAGTCTCTGCGCCAGCACGGGGATAAAAAGAGTGGACATCATTACGGCAGAGTTTATAAAAAGCTGGATCGCATTTAATCGCATCGGGAATCTAATGAAAAGATATGTATTTAATACATTTGTGAGAATATTCTGATATAAAATTATATAATCTCTTAAGCTTATTCTGAGTAGAACAATGATAAATAACATTCTCTGGCTGGCACTTGGATTACTGACAATAGCCTCGATCATCCCGAAGGGCCATTCTCTAAAGTTTGCGATCGCGGGATCTGGCTGGGTATTCTTTTCATTCCACTGGGCATTACAGTGGCAGCACTATTATGAACTCGCTGATTACGTAAACGTGTTCCTGACGATACTTGCGGCCGCAGCCTGCCTTCTCTTCGGATTTGTATTTATAAAGAAAGATAAACGGCTATTTACTGACATCAAAGGCATAAGCACAACCACTTCGCTTTTTATGGCCACAACTGCAGCCGCAATAGGAGGCTTATCTTATTTTATTTTTTCGGAGATCCCTTCAATGAATACATGGATAATCACTACTGTAACAAACCAGACCATCTGGCTTGCCTCGATTTTTGGCGTAGTGATAACGAGACTGGACTGGAATCTGATAGCTGTGAATGGATATAAAGTCGAGATAATCCTTGCATGCACTGCGATCGAAAGCATAGCGCTTTTCACAGGCATAATTGTAAGTGCCAATGCTCCTGCAAAAAGGCTTGCCATGGCATTCTTTGTCTCAGTCCCTGTGATATATGCTCTTAATCTGATAAGGAATGTTTTTGTGGTGGATGCTTATGGGATGAACTGGTTCGGAGATCCCGAAACGAGTTTCTATATCGCACATACAGTAATTGCAAAGATCGGTTCTCTTGTTGCGCTATTTCTTATTGCATTTGCTGTTTTAAAGATACTTCCAGAGATCATAGACATGATCGATGGAGTTGTGAACCTGATCGGAGGGCTCCTCAGGAATGCTGGCTAAAGGTTCATTCCCATGGATCGGAGCGGGCACACTCTTCACCATTGCCGCAGGATATGCTTCGACACAAATGGATGACATCTCATCGATAATTCTTGCTTTTTTATTCATAATTGGTATAGCCCTCACAATTTTTTTCTTGGTTTTCTTCCGTGATCCTGAACGAATTCCTATGGGAGATGAGGACGATGCAGTCTCTCCTGCTGACGGGAAAGTCATCTCTATAAAAGACAGGACGATATGTATTTTCATGAACATACATGATGTGCATGTGAACCGCGCTCCCCTTGCATGCACCATAAAACGTATCGATTATAGACCCGGGGGATACATCCCGGCATTCAACAAAGATTCAACGGTTAATGAGCGCAACCATGTAATTATGGAAACAGAGTATGGGATGCTCGAACTGACCCAGATAGCCGGTATCCTTACAAGACGCATAGTTTCATACATCAGCGAAGGCAGCAAATTGATCAGGGGTGAGCGCATAGGAATGATACGCTTTGGATCGCGGGCGGATGTTATCCTTCCTGAAGGTTATGAGTTTGCAGTCGGAGTGAATGATAAAGTTATAGCAGGACAGACAATAATCGCAATGAGAAACGGGAAAGAGAAAAAAGAAAAATGACAGAGAACATCCTTAAAATGATACAGCCGGCGGATATCATAACGATTTTTAATGCCTTGTTCGGCTTTGCTTCGATAATCATGGTCATCCATGGCCAATTTGACGGTGCGCTTATCCTGATACTTTTAGCTGTAATTGCGGACGCTGCTGATGGTGCTGTCGCGAGGTTCACTGGAACAGGCGTACTTGGCGCCAATCTTGATTCGCTTGCAGATGTGATATCTTTCGGAGTTGCACCGGCAGTAGCGACTTTTGTGTATCTTGGCGGCTGGCTTTCGGCAATATTTGCGAGTTTATTTTTGTCATGCGGCATGCTTCGCCTTGCCCGCTTCAATGTCGAGGGAAAAAAGGATGGTTTTGAAGGCATACCAATAACTGCCGGAGGTTTTATCGTTGCATTATTTCTTTTTGTGAGAGATTATTTCATGGCAGAAGTGTTCATCATTATGCTTGTGATCGTTTCGCTGCTGATGGTCAGTACGATCGGATATCCTAAATTAAAGACACCGGTTCTGGTAGCACCGATGGGGATTATACTTATCCTGGAAATCGTGATGTTCTTTACTGGCAATATGAATGTTGTTAGAATAGCATCCATAATATTACTTTTATTTATGTTTGCCTACATAGTGAGTCCAATAGTGAGGAAATATTATGAATGAGATCAATGAGCGTGATATTGCGGTTTTTGAAGCCGGCATCAAACTTGGCGCATTATACCACCAATTTATAGGAACACCCATCAATACAGATACGATCGATGACCTTTCAAGGTCGATAGAAGAAAGTATCCTTCTTCAGCCATTTGTCAGGAGTATCAGCGTCCTGATCGATCAGGAGATGGTGGAGAAAAGACAAAATCCGAAGTTCAAATACTGCGAACTGGAAGGGCGGATGCTGCATGTGAGCCTTCAGATACTTTATAAAAATACGATTGCTCAGGCAGAACTGGGTTATGATGAGGAACAGGATTATCCACTCATGAGGATACAGAAAATTGAGGAAATGTAGAAAGGCCCTTATCCTATATTTTTTACAAGAGGTATCTCATCACATTCGGGGAACTTAGGACATTTGATGCACATACTCCATATCTTATGAGGAAGCGAGCTCTTTTCCACCCTTACAAATCCATGCTTCTCAAAGAATCCTGTGGCATAGGTAAGTGTGATGATTTTTTTCAAACCAAGCATACGTGCTTCCTCTTCACATGCCATCAGAATCTTCGAGCCTATTCCACGTCTCACTTTTGTGGGTTCAACAGCCAGTGATAGTATCTCACCATAATCTTCCCAGGTGATATGAAGGGCCCCGCAGCCAACCATCTGGTCATTCTCAATGACCACGTAAAAGTCCCTGAGGCTCTCATAAAGCTCACTCAATGAGCGCGCAAGCATTATGCGTTTATCTGCATAACCATTAACAAGTTTCCATATTTTTTCAACATCTTTTATGGTTGCTTTTCTTATCAAATATTTTTCCTCTTTATACGCGGTTTGTATTCATTATTTTCGTTTTCTAAGTTTCAAGACAAGGGATTCCACCTGTTCCACGGCCGTACCTATATAATTATCCGGATCCATTATCGAAATGAGCTCCTTTTCTGTCATATATTTTGAAATTATCTTATTCTTTATAAGAGAATCCTTCATGTGATCTCCGCTTTCCCGTGCGGACATAGCGCACTGACGCACGATCTCATGCGCTTCTTGCCTTCCAACGCCTTTCTTACTTAACTCCATCATTATAGCTTCACCCATATTCAGTCCTTTTAACAGATCGAGGTTCTTTCTGATATTCTCCGGGTAGAACCGCAGGTTCTGGATAATGGTCGCAGTAAGTCGGATAACATGATCTGTCAGCACACACGCCTCAGGAAATATAATTCGTTCGCATGATGAATTTGTAAGATCGCGTTCATCCCACAGTGTATTATTAAGAAGCTCAGGTTCGACCATTGCTCTCACAATCCTCGCAAGTCCGCATACCTGTTCTGATTTTATTGGGTTGCGCTTATGCGGCATCGTTGATGAACCTACCTGTCTTTCTCCAAAGCTCTCCTCCAATTCAGCTATCTCGCTCCTTGCAAGGCTTCTTATTTCGACGCATATTTTTTCAAGAGTTGTAACAGTATTCGCCATCCACATCACAAACTCGGCATGCCTGTCACGCTGGATTATCTGGTTGGATACATCGACAGATTCGATCCCAAGGAATTCCATTGTTTTTTTCTGTATCTCAATGCCTTTTTTCCCGAAAGCTGCCTGCGTCCCTACTGCCCCGCTCATTTTGCCTGCTGTTGCGCGCAGCATTAATTGATCAAGCCTTTCGATATGCCTGTCGATCTCAGATGCCCATATCCCAAACCGCAGCCCATAAGTTGTCGGGACACCGATCTGCCCATGAGTACGTCCAGCACATACCGTTTTCTTGTGCTCCAGGGTCTTATCAAGGAGCACAGACCTCAAATTCACGGTTTCTTTTCTCAAAATAAGTATTGCATCTTTAATCTGGAGAGCCGTGGCAGTATCCAGTATATCATTGGAAGTCGCTCCGAAATGAACCCATTTTCCGGCATCTTCCGATTGTTCAGATAGAGCAAGCACTACAGCCATCACATCATGATGAATCTCATCTTCGATTTCCTTCACCCTGTCAAGTTTAACTTTCCCGGCACCTATGGCTATTTTTTCATCAGCACCCTGAGAAATATAACCGACATATACTTCTGCTTTTGCAAGAGCGGCTTCTACGGAAAGCATTTTAGCAAGACGGGTCTCTTCATTCCAGATGTTTTTCATTTCGGGATGTCCGTAGCGGTATTCGATTGGGTGGATTGCCATGGAGAAACTTATTGGCACTCTGATTTAAAGAAACTATCGATAACGCAATACTTAAACACTACAAAGTAAGCATAGGTAAGGAGGAAGTAGTTGCCCAAAAAAGAATATATCCAGAAGATGTTCGCCGGCATTTCCCCGCACTATGATTTTCTCAACCGCACATTGAGTCTTGGAAGAGATATTTATTGGCGGCGTTTTGCAGTTGCAGAACTGCCTCATGGGCTTATTCTTGATGTCTGTTCAGGCACAGGGGATGTGGCTATAGAGGCTTCGTCCAAAAGACGCGTCATTTCATCGGATTTTTGCAGGGAGATGACTCTGCTGTGCTCAGAGAAACTGAAAAAACTGGGGATAGATAATGTATTTTGCGTACAGAACGACTCGGAGAACCTTTCTTTTAATGATGATACATTTGATGGTGCAATTGTAGCTTTTGGCATAAGGAATGTTGCAGATATGGAAAAGGCATTATCTGAGATGTATCGTGTGATCAAGAAAGACGGAAAAGTCATTGTTCTTGAGTTTTCACGACCTGAAAACCGGTTCTTCAGGGGAATATATTATTATTACTTTAAAAAAATACTGCCTGTTATAGGCACTCTCATTTCAAAGAAAAGCGGAGCATACAGTTATCTGCCCTCTTCGGTCATGGCATTCCCTGAAAGAAGACAATTTGTTGAATATATGAAAAGATCGGGTTTGAAGGACATAAAATATTATGATCTCACTTTCGGGATAGTTACGATTTATGCGGGCATAAAATAGAGATTGATTGACCAACAATTAAGTATATCCAGATGAATAGAGACAAAAAATGAATAAAGATGATGTATGTATCCTGATCCCTTCGCTGAATGAAGGGAAGACTATCGGTGGACTGGTCAGGGAATTCAGATCACTTGGTTTTTCCAATATACTCGTGATCGATGGCCATAGCACCGATGATACAGTAAGAGACGCCCAAAAAGAAGGCGCAAGGGTAATACTTCAAAGTGGAAAAGGAAAAGGGCAGGCTATAAGCCAGGCATTCCAGATAATAGACCGCGAATTTATTCTGATGATAGATGGGGATGGCACATATCTTACTGAAGAAGCGTTTAAAGTTCTTGAACCTGTTATTTCAAGAACAGCCGACCACGTCATAGGAAACAGATTCGCGAATTATCAAAAAGGAGCTTTCACAAGGTTCAATCTTTTCGGGAATATGATATTGAACAAGATATTCGGCTTAGCTTATGGAATATGGCTTAATGATGTCCTTTCAGGCTACAGGGCATTCAACAAAAAGGCGATAAAGAATATGGAATTGAACAGGACGGGTTTTGAGGTTGAAACTGAGATCACTGTTGAATGTGTCAAAAAGGATATGAAGATCGTTGAAGTCCCTATAACTTATCATGCAAGGGTAAGCGGAGCAGCCACCAAACTGCGGCCGATCCGGGATGGATTAAGGATAGCTTCGACCATATATCTACTTGCCCGGACACATAATCCTCTGTTCTATTTTAACATAATAGGCGCCGCTTCAATTATGGCTGGCATAGGGATCGGCATCTATGTGGTCAACGAATGGTTAAAGGATATTACCCATGTCCCGCTGGCGATACTTGCGACGTTATTCATTGTTATCGGGATTCAGATGTTCATTTTCGCGATCCTGAGCGATCTTGTTGTGTCAATGCATAAGGAAAATATGCGTATGCTACGAAAAATAATAACGGAAAAGGAGAAAATATGAAAATAGCGATACTTGGAGGAACAGGCAGTATTGGCGAAGGATTCGCGCTGCGCTGGGCGGATAAACACGATATCAAAATATGTTCGCGTGAAGTTTATAAAGCGGTCAAAGCCGTTGATGAATATAAGAAAATGCTTTCCGAGAAGAGATTATACTGTTGCGGTATGGGAGGATGCATGAACGAAGCAGGCATCAGGGATGCGGATGTGGTTGTACTTTCAGTGCCATATGACGGTGTGAAAGCACTTTTAAAAAATCTCCTCCCTTATTTTAATGAGCAGATCGTTATTTCACTCGTAGTTCCAATGAAGAAAAATGATTGGTATGAATATACTCCGCCAAAACAGGGCAGTGCAGCTCTTGAGATCCAGGAAATTCTTCCGAAAAGCGTTAAAGTGGTTTCTGCTTATCATAATGTATCGGCAAAGAAACTGGCAAGACTTGAATTGAGACTTGATTATGATGTTGTAGTCTGCGGGGATGATGCCGACGCAAAGGGTACAGTTATGAAATTGACAAAAGATATCAAAACCCTGCATCCTCTGGATGGGGGCGGGCTTGCATCTTCATATATGATCGAGTCCTTGACACCTTTTTTACTTAATCTTGCAATCCGGAATGGATTTTCGGATCTTGGCGTAAAGTTTGTATGAACCTTATTTCAATTTATGACCAACTCCTGGGTCTATTCGGTCATAGGAACTGGTGGCCTGCAGAAACTCCTTTTGAAGTCGTGGTAGGGGCGATCCTCACGCAGCAGACAAAATGGGAGAATGTTGAGAAGGCAATCGTGAACCTGAAAGAAAAGGGGCTATTGACTGCGGACGGCCTGGCAGAAGCCGACATTGAAGAACTTGAAGGACTGGTAAGATGCACAGGGTTTTACCGGCAGAAAGCCCGGAGATTGAAGGATATTTCACGGTTTTTTTCTATGAATCCTGTGATTCTTGAAACACCCACATATGAACTCAGGGATGTGCTATTATCACTTAAGGGAATAGGTCATGAGACCGCTGACAGCATCGTGCTATATGCTGCGGATAAGCCCAAATTCGTTATCGATGCTTATACAAAGAAAATGTGCAAATGCATGGGGATAGATGGGGATTATACGGAATTGCAGTCCTTATTCGAAGGATCGCTTCCAAAAGATGTGCCTCTGTATAAGGAATTCCATGCACTTATCGTGGAGTATGGTAAGCGGTTCTGCGGGAAAAAAATGTGCGGGGAGTGCATGCTGGTAAAAATAGACTATTAACAATGAAAATTGTATTAATTATGAAATAAATTATCAAACCGGGCACACAGGCGCGGGGCATCCTCCTGAGTATTCATCATCTGCCGATACATACTTACTGAAACTGTCTCCAAGATACAGAACCTGCAGGGATTTACTTCCGTATCTATAAACGGTGATCCCCTTGCATTTTAATTCGTGAGCGAGCATATACGCTTTCTCAACTTCCTTGATGTCGACATCGTTGGGGAAATTGATGGTCTTTGAGACCGCATTATCTGTATATTTCTGGAAAGCTGCCTGCATCCTCACATGCCATTCCGGTGCAATATCAAAAGCAGTGACAAAGATACGTTTCACATCATCCGGTATCTCCTCAATTTCGGTAAGTTTTCCTGTTCTTGCGATCTTCATCATTAGTTCCTCGCTGTAGAAACCACGTTCTCTTGCAACAGCCTCAAAATGCGGATTTGCTTCGATCAGTTTTGTCCCTTCCATAATGTTTCTCACAAAAGATATGGCAAAAAACGGTTCGATACCGCTTGAGCAGCCTGCAATGATGCTGATCGTACCTGTTGGCGCGATTGTCGTAACTGTGGAATTTCGTATGGGTTTTTCATATATGCTTCCCGGAAAGTTGGGGAATGCACCGTGGACAAGTGCACGTTTTTCAGATACTGCATGCGATTTTTCCTGAATAAAACACATTATTTCCTCAGCTTTTCTCAGGGCATCCTCTGAATTGTAAGGAATGCCAAGCTGCACAAGCAAATCGGCAAAACCCATTACACCAAGACCGATCTTCCTGTTAGCACGCGTGATCTCATCTATCCGGGGAAGAGGATATCTATTGACGTCTATTACATTGTCGAGGAACTTGACTGCGATATTTATGATATTTGCAAGTTTTTCCCAGTCTATAGAACTATCTTTAACCAGTTTTGCCAGATTTATCGATCCAAGATTACAGGATTCATAAGGGAGCAAAGGCTGCTCACCGCAGGGATTTGTACTCTCGATCTCCCCGATATGCGGGGTCGGATTATGCCTGTTTATCTCATCAATGAACACAACGCCGGGATCACCTGTTCTCCACGCCATTGTTATTATGAGATCCCATATCTCCCGCGCCCTGATTTTTTTCACGATTTCCATGTTCCTGGGATTAATTAATTCATATTCACGGTCATTTCTGACAGCGTCCATGAATTTATCATCGACTGCAACTGATATGTTGAAATTCGAAAATATGCCTTCTTTTGTTTTTGCGATTATGAAATCGATGATATCAGGATGATCTGCCCTCAGTATCCCCATATTGGCGCCCCGGCGTTTGCCGCCCTGTTTTATGACATCTGTTGCCGTATCAAATACTCTCATGAAAGAAACCGGGCCTGAGGCCACCCCTTTTGTGGATCTTACAATATCTCTTGCCGGTCGAAGATGCGAGAACGAGAAACCTGTCCCGCCGCCTGACTGCTGGATAAGCGCCATATCCTTCACGGCATCGAAAATACTCGCCAGTGAATCCTCAACAGGAATGACGAAGCAGGCAGAAAGCTGACCAAGGTCGGTCCCTGCATTCATGAGCGTAGGAGTGTTAGGAAGGAATTCAAGGTTTACAAGCATTTTGAAGAACTCTTCTTCAGACTCAGGGTCAAGTGCTACTGCTTTTGCAATGCGTCGAAAAAGCTGCAAAGGACTTTCGACCACATTCCCGTCCTCATCTTTCAACAGGTATCGCCTTTCAAGGACGCGCACTGCATTCACGCTTAACTTGAGTTCATCTTTCACTCCCATGAATTCCTTGGCTTTTCGGATTTGTGCGCGCTTCTCCCTGTAAATGATATAAGCTTTTGCAACCGCAGCATAACCATTCTTGATAAGGACTTCTTCCACAATATCCTGCACGTCTTCGATGCCAGGTATCCCTGATATCCTTACATCGATCAATTCGACCACATGATCAGCTATATCTTCTGCTTTCTTCCCGTCCTGAGTTCTTGTGGCAAGGAATGCTTTATGGACGGCTTTGGCTATCTTTGAAGGGTCAAAATCTTCTATCCTGCCATCTCGTTTCCTGATTTTTTGCGCCATTAATAAATATTACTAATTAAACTCATCTCCAGTACGGCTTTCTCAATTCGATATATGCATTATGAGCTACCGTTGCACCATGCGCCACCGCAATAACCACAAGCTGCAGGTCAGACGCGATATCTCCCACAGCGTAAATACCGTCAATATTCGTTTTCTGCGTCTTATCGGTCTTAAGATACCCCTTCTCATCCATTTCAAGGCCGAGCTTCTTGAATATCTCCGTGTTCGGAATGAAACCCACTGCCAGTACCACAGAATCCACTACCTGCTGGATGTTTTCATCTTCTTTCAGGTCTTTCATTATGACTTTTTCGACCTTATCCGTGCCTGAAATCTCAAGAATTTCGGTATTATAAAGAACTTTAATCTTATCGCTCTCCTTCAGTCGTTCTATCTTATTAGGAACTGCTCTCAATTCATCTTTATTGCAGGCAATTGTAATGAGGTCTGCCGTGTCATCAAGGCTCAATGCTGCATCGACTGCTGAATTCCCGCTGCCTACAATGATGACGCGTTTACCTGTGAAATTCTGGGGGTTTCTGACATAATAATATACTCCCCTTTCATTCTTGCTGAATTTCTCTTCGCCTTTAATGCCCCCTGCCGCAGGAGAACTGCCTGTAGCAAGGACTACGATCTTGCCTCTGTATTCCCCGCTTTCTGCAATGATCTTATTATCAGGCATGATTTCATTCACTCGCTCTTTTTTCAATTCCACCTTCAATTTCTTTGCCTCATTCATCCAGCTATTAACAAGATCTGAACACGTAGATTTCTCACAAAGCCCAGGAAAATTCTCGATCATTTTGTTGGGGCACAGCCATGAAAGTATGCCACCCCAGTTGGAGGCTTCAAAAACTGCCGTTTTTAGCCCGCGATAAGCGCACAGGATGCCGGAAGTCAATCCCCCCGGACCTCCTCCCACGATGATTACATCGAAATCGTATTGTTCAGCTTCGATTTTCGCTTTCTCCTCTTTCCTGGCCATATAATTCTGGATAGCTGCATGAAGCGCATCAGCCGCAAGATTTGAGCAGTGCATTTTTATCGGAGGAAGACCGTCAAGTTCAGCCGCCACATCCCCGCGCGTGATCTTCAATGCTTCCTCAAGAGTTTTTCCTATAGCCATTTCTGTTATCATGCTGCTGGTTGCGATAGCTGAGCCGCAGCCGAAAGTCTTGAATTTCACATCCTTCAGGATATTGTTCTCGACTTTGATCTGGATCTCCATCAAATCCCCACATACTGGATTTCCAACCCTTCCAATTCCATCGGCATCCTTTATCTGGCCTACATTTCTCGGATTCCTGAAATGATCCATCACCTTTTCTGAATATTCGATTTGTTCTTCCATGATTTTCACCTATTTCATCGGATATAACGGCGACAACGCTCGCAGTTTTCCCACGATCGCTGGTACTGAGCCAATAACATGATCCACATCACCTTCTGTATTGTATCTTCCAAGCGTGAGCAAGAGCGAACCGTGCGCCTCTTCGTGCCTTAGTCCCATGGCAATGAGTACATGTGAAGGCTCAAGCGTCTTTGTGGAACAGGCAGAACCTGTGCTTGCTGTTATTCCCAGATCGTTGAGCTGAAGTATTATGCTCTCTCCTTCAATGAAACTGAACCTGAAACTTGCATTATTAGGAAGCCTTTTTGTCCTGTGGCCTGTGAGGTAAGTGTATTCAGTCTTCAGGATATTTTCTATCAGCCTGTCCCGCAGTTTCATAAGCTGTGCGCTTTCATCGATCATTTCTTTCTGCGCAAGCTCAGCAGCTTTACCCATCCCGATTATTCCAGGGATATTTTCAGAGCCACTTCGCATCCCTGATTCCTGACCTCCGCCAAGCATGAACGGTATGAACCTTACTCCCTGTTTCACATAGAGCGCCCCGATTCCTTTTGGGCCAAGCATATCGTTTGAGGATATAGTCATCATATCTATATGCTCTTTATCCACATCTATCGGCACTTTACCAACCGCAGCCGTCCCATCCACATGGAAAAGTATTTTCTTATCCGATGCAATTTCACCTATCTCTTTTATTGGCTGGATCGTTCCAATTTCCCCATTTGCATACATCACCGAAATGAGGATGGTCTTATCTGTTATCGCATTTTTTATTTGTTCTGTATTCACAAGACCATCTCTGTCAACAGGGATATGTGTAACCTCAAATCCATTTCTTTGCATGTCTTTCAGGGTATTCATTACTGACATGTGCTCGATTGAAGTCGTGATTATATGATTTCCTTTATCTTTATACCGCAGCGCTGCGCCGCGAAGTGCAAGATTGTTCGATTCAGTCGCACCTGATGTGAATGTTATGCTTTTTTGATTTTGTGCACCTATCAGGTCAGCGACTATCTTTCGGGCTGCTTCAAGCTCCCTTTTTGCTTTTATTCCCTGTGAATGAAGTGAGGAGGGGTTCCCGATATCCTTGTTAAAGAATGGCAGTATTAATTCGATCACTCGTTCATCAACAGGTGACGCTGAACCATAGTCCATGTAAACTTGTTTCATTTTATTTTCCCCAGAACGGAGCACCTCTTCTTTTGATCGTCATATAGGCCATTAAAGTCTCCTTATCCTCAATTTTCATTGATTCAAATAACTCCTGTTCCGCTATTTTTGCATGTTTCTCGGGCACATCTATATAAAGGATATCTCCTTCCTTTATCTGGCGTCCCACAGTCGGCCCGTCTATGGCCATCGCCACTTCTTTACCAGATGATGCTTCACTTATATTCTCATTGTTTTCCTGGAGACCTTTTATTATCCCGACTATCGAACCATCCTCTCTCATTACATCAAGATTGGTCTTTATTACACCCCCCATAACTCTAACCCCTACGACTGCTGGTTTGCTCTGCCTGAACGTACAGTCCGGCATTATAATGAACCTTCCCGGTTTTATGATCTTTTCATATCGTTTCTTTTCGATGAGCTGTTTTTGCTCTGTGACCCATTTCTTATAATCCTCTATGAGCCGATATATCACATCGTTAAGGAATAATTTAATATCAGAACCAAGGAGTTCTTCTTTGGCATCCGGAAGAACATCCACCTCAAAACCGAGGACAACAGAAAAAAGCGGGTCTTTAATGGTTTTCACTTCTGCGATATCTCGTTTTGAAATATCACCGATATCTGCCCTGCGTATCGG
The DNA here is from genome assembly GCA_021409285.1 of Candidatus Methanoperedens sp. GTDB lineage: Archaea > Halobacteriota > Methanosarcinia > Methanosarcinales > Methanoperedenaceae > Methanoperedens. The sequence continues at coordinate 15,669 of JAGFND010000016.1, forward strand.
TATTTTCTCTTTTTTCAACTCATTGACAAGAGCTTCGAGCGATCCGATGGTATCTGATTTTATCAATATCCCGTTTGACTCAGTTTCGATCCTTACTGCATCAATCTCTGATTTAATTGCAATTGAGACTTCATCAATGTTATCCAGGGCCACCCTTATCTGTGAACCTGCCAGAGCTCCCTCAAGATCCGGTGCAGCGATCTTTATCCCTGATGCTGCGACCACTTTCTTGACCTGCTTGAATTTTTCCTCTGAGCGAATTTCAGAAAGCGCCCTTGGTTTTAGCAGTGCGCGGATCTTTGTGACTATTGGATCGCCGCGGCTGCCCACGACTACTGTATCCCCGACGTTCATCTCACCATCATATAAGATAACATCAAGTGTCGTGCCAAGACCGATCTCTTCTTTCACTTCAAGAACTGTCCCGGTTCCGGGCCCGACCGCCCTGTATTCCAGGTCTTTTTCAAGGAATCTCCGGGCCAGTCCCATTAAAACCATTAGAAGATCAGATACTCCCTCTCCCGTCTTTGCACTGAGCGGCATAACTCCAATATTTCGCTGAAAATCGCGTACCCTGTCATATCTGTCGGAACTGAAACCCTGTTCATAGAGTTTTCCAATTATCACATATATTTTTTCGTCAAGAGCCACTTTTACATGTTCGGCCTGTTCAGGATATGAGGTGATAAAAGGCTGTCCGGGCTTTGGATTCCAGCCGGCTATCCTGTCAATCTTATTTGCCGCGACCACAAAAGGTGTTTTGAAACGTTTAAGTATTTCCACGGCTTCCAGCGTCTGGGGCTGGAATCCTTCATTCACATCAACCACAAGCACTGCAAGATCTGCAAGCGCTCCTCCTCTTGCTCTTAGTGTCGTGAATGCACGGTGTCCCGGAGTATCGATGAAAAGGAGGCCTGGCACTTTTGTATCCCCTTTGAAAATAGATCCACATACGCGTTTTATTACATCAAGCGGAACCTCGGTTGCACCGATGTGCTGCGTGATGAGACCAGCTTCCTGCTCCGCTATTGTTGTGCCCCTGATCCTGTCAAGTAATGAGGTCTTACCATGGTCTACATGCCCCATCACACATACTATAGGGGTGCGCAGATTCTGTGCCATACACTTAAGATTATGTTATAAGTATATATAGTTCTCAAAATACGGGAGTGAACTCCCTGTTCAGTTACTTATTCGTATATCCAGGTTTCATCTATCCGCGAATAATCTGATATTTCAGATTCTTTGAAATGTATCGATATTTCTCTTTTCGCAGATTCAGGTGAATCGCTGGCATGGACTATATTGCGTCCTGTATCCAATGCAAGATCGCCCCTGATGCTTCCTGTGGCCGCATTGATCGGGTTCGTAGCCCCATTTATTGCACGAAGCACAGCGATGGCATTCTTGCCTTCCACTACCATTGAAACTGATGGACCTGATGTTATGAAACTGATCAAAGAATTAAAAAAAGGTTTTTGGGCATGTTCAGCATAGTGTTCCTTCGCAGAATCCGGGGATATTGTATTCATGCGCAGCGAAACTATTTTAAGTCCGCGCCCCTCGATCCTCTTGATCACTTCGCCAATAAGCCCGCGCTGTACGCCGTCGGGTTTTACCATTACGTATGTGCGCTCCAAGATTTCACCGTTTAATCTTTCTTTCCCCTGGATTTACGTCCGGCTTCTGTCCATCTGACCTTACGGGGTATCCTGCCAAGATTTGAATTGCCCTGGCATTTGGATGAACAAAAATGAAATACAGTTCCATCCTTCTTAACGTATAGTTTACCAGTGCCAGGTTCTATTCCATCCCCGCAGAAAGAACATTTTCTTTTTTCCATGACTTCACCTTGACATTAATTTCTTTGCTTCCCGGGATGTTTCAAGTAGCATCAGAATATCACCATTTTTAATTGGCCCTAATACATTGCGGGTGATTATTCTTCCCTTGTCTCTACCTTCAAGTATTCTGCACTGGACCTGCATGGCTTCCCCATGCATACCGGTCTTGCCGATTACTTCGATTACTTCCGCAGGAAATCCTGCTTCTTCATCTGCCATAATCTCACTTCTTCAGAGCCTGTACTTTCTGAGCTACTTCTTCTACCAATTCTTTGCCCTTTCCAGGTTCTATTATTGCGGCTGCTGCGCTTCCTACGCTTAATCCGCAGGCTGCTCCCAGTTCGACCTGTTTCTTTACAAAAATATACGGCGTGTTCTTTTCATCACACAGCGGCGATAGGTGGGCCACTATTTCGGGTGGATTTATGTCTTCGCTGATCAGAACAAGTTTTGCGATACCGCGTTCGATCGCTTTTGTAGCTTCATTCGTTCCTTTCTTGATCTTTCCAGTATCCCGTGCCATTTCAAGTGCTTCTAAAGCTTTATTGGCAAGTTCGGCTGGAACTTCAAATTTAATATATGTTGGTTGTGCCATATTATTTAACTCCTTCAGGAATTTTTTTCCTTCATTATTCACTTGTTAAAAGTAACGACTTCCCTACATCATCAAGTGGTATATATTTTGCCTCTAGGATATCCCTTCAGTCAATATCGTAAAAAAGTCCGGAGATATTATATCTACAATGGTGTAGTTGGCCGCCTGTGTTATATTATAGTGCGAAAATCCTTTTTGCGTGCTATTGGCTTTGAACATGGTCAGATTTTTCATGGTACTGGAGTTCAGATTGAGATAGGCCGTAGTACGTTCGTAGCTTCCATTGTTCAACTTTATACCCATATAATATTGTTCTGAAAAAGTTACATTTGAGCTGAGAGTCTGGAAAGGTGCGGCTGGTACCAGGTTGATCAACTTTTCATACTGGTCGTATGATGTGTTCGTCTTATTCAGACTCTCAGTGATCGATAGAACACCCATAACTGTTTCTCCAGAGGCAAGTATGGAAGGCCGTCCCATCACATTGTACAGACCATTCATGTCTGTTCTTTGAAGAATCGGGGGAGAAGTGTTTGGGATTTCCATATATCCAAAATCATTCTTTTCAGGGAACATTGTGCTTAGCAGCAAGAAAGAACTGTTATTCTTCTCTCGAAGGTTTGCATAATACATCCGCGTTGTATTGGATTTATAAATCGTATCCACTTCCCCAATGACCTGCATATCCTGTCTTACCCACTGAACCATTTGAGGGGGCATGCTTTCAAGATCAACAAAACTTGCTGATTCTGCACCAGGAGGTGTCATATTGAGAGCATCTGAAATTGAATAGAACGGCTGGTTAACAGTCCAGAATTCAGGGTTATATTTTTCCTGCGTATTCGTTTGCTCGGATGTATTCGCCGCCAAGTCACTCGTTGGACTTGTAATGACATAAGCTACCGGTACGATTATCATGGTTAAGATCATGATCGCAGCCAGTATTTTGTAAATATTCTGCTGTTCCATGCTCCATCTTATTGCTCTTGTAATATTAAAACATCACGCCTTTTGATCACCATAAGGAAAACAATTTACCTTAGGTAGCCTATAGATGCCTGAATGACCGACCATCCAAAAGTCAAAGACTATATGACGCAGGAAGTTGATACCGTCTCTCCGGGAAATACGGTACGAGAAGTAATAGATCTCATACGCAAGACCGGACATGATGGTTTTCCGGTGATCGAAGACGGTAAGGTGACCGGATACGTTTCCGCTTCCAATCTTCTTGAAAAAAAAACAAATGATCTGGTTTCTTCCGTTATGAGCAAGGACGTGCTTGTGGCAGATACAGAAATGGACATGAATGACGCCGCACGCGTGATATTTCGGTCAGGCAAATCAAAGCTTCCTGTGGTTGATGATAACAGCCATTTGCGCGGCATCATTACAAATTCAGACGTCATACGTTCTCATATTGAACGAACAAGCCCGCAAAAGGTCTGGACACTAAAGAAAACACTTGAAGCCATCCACAATATACATGCAGATGTGGTTCGCGAAACAGTAAATATTGATGAACTTGTCCCCACACAGCCAAAAGTTTTTGCTGATGAGCTTGACGGAAGGATATACGAATTAAAGAAAGGTCTGGCAGAACCAATCGTTGTTATTAAAAAGACTCACAAACTTCTGCTTGTGGACGGACATCACAGGGTCATTGCTGCAAAGAAACTCGGTATTAAAACAATGGAAGCTTATGTCATCCCTCTTGGAGATGAGGTCCACCTCGGAATGGAAAAAACAGCGGAATCAGGAGGTCTTCATACGCTTTCTGATATAAAGATCCTTGATTACGCAAAGCATCCTCTTATTGAGGTCACAAAAAGATTAAAAAAGAATGACGAGAACGGTCTTACTGATGTAAATCATTGAAAAAAATCAATACAAAATGATCTTATCCAGGATATCTGTCTTTGAGATAAGCCCTATGAACTCGCCTTCCGAACGGACAAGAAGACGTCCAACCTTTTCTTTATTGAAGACACGGACTACCTCATGAAGAGGCATTTCCCCATCGACCGATATTATCTTTTTTGTCATGATATCTTTTATCTTAAGACTGGTCTTGCCATCAGCAAGTGTTTTTCCTATGTCTGTCAGGGTCACAATACCCACTATCATGGTCTTGTCGCGTACAGGTGCCCCGTGTATCTTATTATCAACAAGTATCCTTGACGCTTCCTGGATGGTCGCAATTGCGGGAATGGTGATGGGCTGCTCCCTGAGGTATAATTTGACAGGTTTCTTGGGCAGTGATATCATTTCCTGAATGACAAATAATAATGTATTCTTTGTATCATCCCTGCCTATCACTTCTCCTTTTATTACCATTTTATTGACAGGTGTGGGGCCAATTGTTACTGTATTACCTAATTCGAATTTTCTTATATCTCCTATAACATGTACCGTTGCATTGCAAAGGTCAGGATGGCGAACAGTCGTAAAACTTATTTCTGCCGCCGTGGCATTCAGGATTATTTCTTCATTCCTTCTTATAGGCACGACAGTCTCTTTCTCAAGCTCTGATAAACAAAGGGCACGGTATGTTTCACCTGTGGCTTTGTATCCACCTTTTGGTCCAGGCACCCCTTCGACAAGGCCGAGAGCTTTCAGGGATTGCATCTGATTCCGGACTGTTCCCGGGTTCCTGTTAATGACATCAGCGATATCTTCACCTTTTATCGCCTGTTTTTTCTCTCTGTACAGGTTTATTAACGCCGTGAGTATCTCTTTTTGAATTGGTGAAAGTTCCATAAATTTCCTCATTATAACTGTAATTTATATTAGTTATTAATGTACTTTAGTAATATATGTATTTATTGATAAGAACCATTATGCTAATCTTTTCAATTGTCCTATTTCTTCTCCCACTTATGAAGTTGAAGCACTTCAGAAAGGGTTTTTCCTCTTTTTATCTCATCCCGTATCCTGCGTTCGGTCTTTTCAACTTCGATAGCCCTTCTCGCTATTTCATAGCCCCGTTCTACCGGAACGACGACCACACCATTGTCGTCTCCCACTATAAAATCTTCGGATTTGACTGTTTGACCTCCGCACTGTATCTCCGCATTAATCTCACCGAACCCTTTGGGTTCACCGGCATTCGGAACAATGGAAGTGGCAAATACAGGAAAATTGAGTTTCCTTATATCATCTACATCCCTTACCGCGCCATCAATAACCACGCCTGAGATTCCCTTGTTGATGCAGCTTAAGGTTGCAAGTTCTCCCCATGGAGCGATGTGAGGACTCCCGTTATAGATCACAATAATATCACCTTTTTTGGCGATGTCTATTGCTTCGACGGCTTTTGCCCAATCACCGGAAAATGTCTGTACAGTGACCGCTTTTCCAGCGATTTTATTTCCAGGGCAAATAGAGTGGATGTTTTTCATGGCACCTTTCCTGTGCATTGCGTCTGAGATGTTGGGCGTAGATACACGCTTCAGTAATTCTATTGTTTTCTCATCAATGGATATTTCTTCGACTTCTGTAATTTCGGGTGCATCGATGCTCTTTCGTATGATCCTTGCAGAGGCAGTAACATCAGATGAACGGACAATATTCCCCCCGACTATTACAATACTCGCGCCTGACAGGACAGCCCTTGCTGCGCTCTTTTCATCAAGTCCCCCTGCAACGGCGACGGGCACCCTGAGCTTTAGCTTTTTGAGATATTGTACAGGATCTTCACCGATCATCTGCTGGTCGATGCCAACATGGATATTTATATAGTCGATTCCCAGTTCCTGCAATTCCAGTGCTCTTTTCACTGGATCTTCACTGGAAAGAAGATCTGCCATGAGCTTAACTCCATATTTTCTTGCTGCTCTTAATGCATCCTGGATTGTGGAGTCATCCGCGCTCCCGAGAATTATTATAATATCAGCTCCAGCTTTTGCTGCCATTTCGATCTCCATGGCGCCTGTATCGACCGTCTTCATATCCGCAAGTATAATATGATCCGGAATGGCTGTTTTCAGGTTTCTTATTGCATTCATTCCTTCGCTTTTTATTAAGGGAGTTCCTGCTTCTATCCAGTCTACTCCACCGGCAATGGCCTCTTCTGCTATCTGTATAGCCCGCTCTATTTCAAGAACATCAAGAGCGACCTGCAGTATGGGTTTAATAATATCACCATTTAATAAATTAGCGTATGTTATTAAAGCTTTAATGGTCGGGAAAAAGGTAATCTCACAAAAATACTCCGGCGAGATACGCCACAGCTAAATACCTGAGGAATTTACCAGTAAACACAAAAACCGAAAATATCCAGAATTTCAACCGCAAAAGCCCCCCGACAACTGTAAACACATCCCCTATTAATGGAAGCCAGGTGAATAACAGTAAAAAGGAACCATATCTTGAAAAATATTTATCTGCTTTTTCGATATCTTTTGGATCGATCTTGAGATACTTTTCGACAAAATTCCTGCCCTTCCAACCTATGTAATAACTTGTGCAGGCTCCCAGAAAATTACCTGATGAAGCCACCAGCACAACTACCCAGAAATTGAATTTTTCATAAATAAGAAGTAGCACCAGTCCTTCGCTGCCGAATGGAAGTATTGTTGAAGCAAAGAAGCTTGCAAGGAAAAGGCCGAAATAGCCATAATTTATAACAATTGCTTCAAGTGATCCGAACATAGCCACGAATATACAGTCACCTTATAAATACAATTGGCATAAACATAAATACTGATATTTTCCATTTCAATACAGGAAGAGTAAACATGGAAAACGAAGAAATTATCCGCTTATTGAACAAAGATTTTGTGAGTGAAATAGAAGCCACTATGGTCTATGTGAGAAATGCTTTCATAATGTCCCGGTGCGATCCGAGCCGGGTCACAGAAGCGATAGCCATTGATGAAATGAGGCACATGAACTGGCTTGCCGACCTTATCATCAAAAGGGGAGGAAAGCCCACAATGGAGCACAAAGAACTTGATTTCGGGGGCGATGACCTTGAAACCCAACTGAGAAAGCAGATGGAGTATGAGACCGAAGCTGTGGATAGATATAAAAAGCACATCGAAATGATCGATGATCCTGAAGTTGCAGGAGTGCTAAAGCACATCCTTGATGAGGAAAAAAGGCACAGGAAAGAGTTCAGGATGAGACTTGAAACGATATATTAATTCATGCTCTTTCCGTCACCAGGACACCAACTACTGATGGGTCAGCAAGTGTGGTAATATCACCCAGTTCATGGATATCTCCTGATGCGATCTTTCTGAGTATCCGTCTCATGATCTTGCCTGATCGGGTCTTGGGAAGAGCATCTGCAAATTGCAGCTTCTCAGGTTTTGCGATAGCGCCTATTGTATTCCTGACATGCTCAATAAGTTCAGCCTTTAATTCTTCACTTTTCTCAATACCTTCCTTGAGGGTGACGAAAGCATAGATCGCTTCTCCTTTTATATAATGCGGATATCCGACAACTGACGCTTCAGCGACCGCTTTATGGGATACGAGAGAACTTTCGATTTCCGCTGTCCCGAGCCTGTGACCTGAAACCTTGATCACATCATCAATTCTCCCCATAATCCAGTAATAGCCGTCCTCATCTTTTCTCGCACTATCCCCTGTCTGGTACAATCCAGGGAACTGAGCGAAATATTTCTCAATGAATCTCTCATGATTGCCATAAACAGTCCGCATCATACCTGGCCATGGTTTCTTTATCACGAGCTGACCTCCTTCATTGGCGGATGCCTCTGTGCCGTCTTGATTCACTACCATGGGTTCAATGCCAGGGAATGGGAAAGTCGCAGAACCCGGCTTAAGAGGCGTGGCGCCCGGAAGAGGCGTAATAAGGATGCCTCCGGTCTCTGTCTGCCACCATGTATCCACTACAGGACATCGTTTGTTACCGATAACATCATAATACCACATCCAGGCTTCAGGATTTATTGGCTCACCAACTGTTCCCAGAAGCCGCAGGCTTGACAGGTCTCTTCCTTTAGGCCACTGGTCACCGCTTCTTTCCATCGCCCTGATAGCAGTCGGTGCCGTATAGAATATCGTGACCCTGTATTTTTCCACAAGCTGCCAGAATCTATCAGGTGCGGGGTAATTTGGGACACCTTCGAACATAAGACTTGTTGCACCGCTTGCAAGAGGCCCGTACACGATGTAGCTGTGGCCTGTTATCCAGCCGATATCCGCGGTGCACCAGAAAATATCTTCATTCCTGTAATCAAATATCCATTTGAAGGTCTGCATTGTATACAATAAATATCCTCCTGCAGTATGGAGAACCCCTTTGGGCTTACCGGTGCTCCCGCTTGTGTAGAGGATGAACAGCGGATCCTCAGCATCCATTATTTCAGGCTCGCATTTATCATCTGCATTCTTCATTTCTTCGTCCCACCAGAAATCACGACCAGGTTTCATATCCGTCGCGGTACCGGCGCTGTTATAAACGATCACTTTTCCGACTGAACCATTATCACTGATCGCCTTATCGACATTCTCTTTTAGCGGTATTATCTTTCCGGACCTGAAGCCGGCATCGGCTGTTATGACCATCCCGCATGAACTGTCATGTATGCGGTCGCGAAGTGATTCAGCGCTGAATCCTGCAAATACCACATTATGTATCGCACCTATCCTTGCGCAGGCAAGCATGGATATCACAAGCTGCGGTATCATTGGCAGATATATAGCCACTCTTTCACCTTTTCTTATACCCTGGTTCTTCAGGACGTTCGCGAATTTGCAGACCTGGGTATGCAGTTGCCTGTAAGTATAAGTTGTTTTGTTACCGCTATCTCCTTCCCATATGATGGCGATCCTATCCCCTTTATCTGAAAGATGCCTGTCCAGGCAGTTATATGATACATTCAGCTTTCCGCCTTCAAACCATTTGCATATCGCTTTTTTAGAGTCCCAGTAATGTACTCTGTCCCATTTCTTAAACCATGTGAGCTCATCAGCTTGTTTTTCCCAGAAAGAGGAAGGATCTCGAATGGATTCTTCGTATATTTTTTTATATTCATTGAGATCTTTTACATACGCTTTCTTGCTGAATTCTAAAGGAGGATAAAAAATACGTTTTTCCTTAAGAAGAGATTCAATTCTTGTTTCATCCATTCTGGATCACCTGTCTTCCTAATTTATCATTGTTGTTAAAATAATTAATCCCATATTTGTCTTTAAGCCAATTATAAGTACATGTATGTCAATTCAGGTCAACAGGTGACATTATGTTTGTAATCCGGCACATCCATTCACGGGAAATTCTTGATTCACGGGGTAATCCCACAATAGAAGTCGATGTAATTACAGAACAGGGTTTTGGGCGCGCCAGCGTCCCTTCTGGCGCCTCCACCGGCACAAATGAAGCGCTTGAATTGAGAGATAAAGACAGACGGTATCTTGGAAAAGGCGTGAAAATTGCAGTCAACAATGTCAATACAGAATTAAAAGACGCACTCGCCGGTATAGATGTCCGTAATCAGCGGGAAATTGATGGAATAATGCTTGAGCTTGATGGAACTGAGAACAAATCAAGACTGGGCGCAAATGCAATTCTTGGGGTATCACTTGCCGTTGCCCATGCTGCGGCCGATTCCCTGGGGATTTCGCTCTATCGTTACCTTGGCGGAACAAATGCCTTCACTCTGCCTGTGCCCACGATGAACGTCATTAACGGCGGAAAACATGCAGGAAATGAGCTTGCCATACAGGAATTCATGATACAGCCAAAAGGAGCTAACACTTATTCGGATGCTCTTCGGATGGGTGCTGAAACGTATCATACTCTTGGTGCAATACTTGTGAAAAAGTACGGCAATTCCGCCGTTAATGTAGGCTACGAAGGCGGTTACGCCCCGCCGCTTAAGAATACGACCGATGCGCTTAATGCTATGATGGATGCGATTGAGGAAACAGGATATACTAAAAAGATTAACATAGGTCTTGATTCTGCCGCATCCGAATTCTATAAGGATGGCAATTACAAAATCGATGGCAAGAAATTATCAAGTGGAGAATTGGTGGACTTCTATTGCGAACTTGTCAAATCATATCCAATTCTCTCTATTGAAGATCCATTCGAAGAAGAAGCTTTTGATGATTTTGCGGAATTGACACAAAAATTAAAGGATATAATAATCATAGGCGACGACCTTTTCGTAACAAACGTAAAGCGCCTCAAACATGGTATAGAAATGAAGGCCGGAAATGCGCTGCTTCTTAAAGTAAATCAGATCGGAACTCTTTCCGAAGCTTTTGACGCTGCAAGACTTGCGCAAAAGAACAGTTTCAAGGTGGTGGTAAGTCACAGGTCTGCAGAGACAGAGGATACAACGATCGCGGATATTTCAGTGGCTATCGGAGCCGAGCTTATTAAGACGGGAGCGCCGGCAAGAAGCGAGAGGAACGCTAAATATAACCAGCTTCTCAGGATCGAGGAAGAGCTGGGGAAGGCGGCGCGGTTTGTGGAGATTTGATTTTTTGCTTTAGTGAATATGCTTCTCCGGCAAATTAAACATGTACTTTATACCACTCCAGGCAATTGCGCTCTATTTAATTTCAGGATACTTACATCGCTCCCTGTCCTCAGCGTCGAAAAACCTGTATGTTGTTCTTATGCTGCCGGGAACGATAGTACATGAATTCAGTCACGCTGTTGTGGCTTTGCTCATGGGTGCGCGCATAACAAAGTTCAGCGTCATCCCGTCAGGGGACACTCTGGGACATGTGGAATATACAGCTCCAAAGATACCTCTCATTGGAAATGCTGCCATATCGATCGCTCCAATGATCGGATGTCCTGCAATACTCCTTCTAATAAGCTGTTACTTTGGAGTGCATTTTAAATCTCCACCAGCCTCCTTTGATATACTTGTAGAATCACGATTTTTCATTGATGGGACACTTTCTTTCATTACTGGCCTGGATTATTTGAACTGGAAAACATATGTTTTTCTTTACCTTGCACTGACACTGGGAGCAGGGGCAGCACCCAGCAAAACCGATATCATTAGCATGCTTCCGGGTTTAATTGTTATTGTTGCAGCGATATATGCATTGAACTACTTCGATGTCAATATTCAATATCTGTATAATGCATTCTCTTTGTTAAGTGAAGCTCTTTCCATTGCGATGATCCCTTTAATTGCTGTAACCGTCATTGTTGGGATGCTAAAATTGATAATAAAGAGCAAGCTTGCTGTTTATTGACGAACCAGATAGGTATATTAACATCGGATATTATTTTATGATATTGTGATCCTTATATTGGAGAAAATTCATGAGATTGCTTATAGTTTCAAATCGACTGCCTTTCACTGTTGTTGAAAAAGAAGGTAGGTTCAGATATCATGAAAGCGTTGGCGGCATGGTGTCAGGCCTTTCAGCATATATTGATTCAATGAAAAACTCTTCATTTGTAGAGTTTGAATATATCTGGATTGGATGGCCGGGGATAACAGTTGAAGATAAAAAAAAGCAAGAAGAATTAAAATCAAAAGCGCTTTCTGATTATCATTCATATCCCATTTTTCTTTCCAGGAAAACAATGGATAAATTCTATTATGGATTTTGCAACAAAACCATCTGGCCGCTATTTCACTATTTTCCGTCCTATACTGTATATGATGAGGACTCATGGAAATATTACAGGCTTGTAAACGAAAAATTCTGCGAAGCTATCATGGAAATCATAAGACCTGATGATATCGTCTGGGTCCATGATTATCATCTCATGCTTCTTCCGGAGCTCCTGAAAAAAAAGTCTCCTGATAATCCTGTTGGATTTTTTCTTCACATTCCTTTTCCTTCGTTTGAAATTTTCAGGTTGCTGCCGAAAAAATGGCAGAAGGATTTACTGGATGGGATACTGGGAGCTGACCTTGTCGGATTCCATACGCATGAATATAATCAATATTTCCTGAGATGTGTTCTGCGCATAATGGGTTATGAGCACAATATGGGCAAGATCATAACGCAGAATAAGATCGTAAAAGTTGACACATTTCCTATGGGTATTGATTTCCAGAAATTCCATAATCATGCAAACAGTGCGCAAGTTCAGAAAGAGGAAGAAAAATTAGACAGGATGCTTGCAAACTACAGAATAATTCTTTCAATCGACAGATTGGACTATACCAAAGGTCTTCTCAACCGTCTTCTCAGCTATGAAATCTTCCTTGAGAGATATAAACAATGGCATAAAAAATTAATACTTCTATTAATAGTTGTTCCTTCCCGCATAGGAGTAGAACACTATCAGCAGAATAAAAAAGAAATTGATGAACTTGTGGGCAGAATCAATGGAAGGTTTGGAAGTATCGACTGGACGCCAATATCCTACCAGTACAAATTCCTGCCATTCAGTTCTCTTGTGGGCCTTTATAAAAGAAGCGACATTGCGTTGATTACGCCTTTAAGAGATGGTATGAATCTCATATCAAAAGAATATATTGCAGCAAGAACCGACAAAACAGGTGTTCTCATACTCAGCGAAATGGCGGGGGCTTCAAAAGAACTCGGAGAAGCCATTATCATAAATCCCAATAATACAGAAGAGATTACTGAAGCATTGAAAGAGGCACTGGAAATGCCAAAAGAAGAGCAGATCAGGAGAAATTATATCATGCAGGAAAGGCTCAAATGTTATGATGTTGTGAGATGGGCACATGATTTCATTGATGATCTGCTTTCTGTAGGCGAGGAACAAAAAAGATTTGACGCAAGACTATTGAATCGCAAAGTCCGGGAAGAAATGAAAGTAGATTTCAATAAAGCCAGAAGAAGGCTTATCTTATTGGATTATGATGGGACACTTATTCCCTTTGCTCCAAGCCCTCAGATGGCAGTACCGAACAGGGACACTTTGAACATTCTTATGAGTCTTTTAAAGGATCTGCGGAATGAAATTGTCCTGTTAAGCGGCAGGGACAAAGATACGCTTGAGAGATGGTTTGGATTGCTGCCGAATATAAACATTGTGGCTGAGCATGGGATATTGATTAAGGAAAAAAATTGTGACTGGAGTGTAGCCAGGCAAATGAACGATCAATGGAAAACAAGGATTCTTCTTTTACTCAAGTTATATGTGGATAGAGTCCCCGGATCCTTCATAGAAGAAAAAGATTTTTCCATTGCATGGCATTATCGCAAATCTGATCCTGAACAGAGTTCTCAGCAGGCAAAAGAACTGATGGATACTCTCGTAAATCTTACTGCAAACATTGATGTTCAGGTAATGCAGGGTAATAAAGTTGTGGAAATCAGGAATTCAGGTTTTAACAAAGGCACAGCTGGAATGCACTGGATCTCAAAAAACGAATATGATTTCATACTTGCAATTGGCGATGATTTCACAGATGAGGATCTATTCAAAATCCTTCCTGATACTGCTTATTCAATAAAGGTCGGAATTACTCAAACATATGCAAGATTTAATCTTCATAATTATTCGGAAGTCATAGAACTTCTCAGGCAAATCGTTGAAGTTGGTATGACGCCGGATAGCATTAATAAAGGTATTCGTGATGAAATTCCCAGTTAAAGATTCGTTAACAGAAGAAGAATTGAAATCCGGTCTTGACAATGTGGTAATGGACGGCCTCACAACTCAGGCAATAGCAACATTGACAGGTGGAATATTCCTTGTGGCTTTTGCTCTAAAACTTGGAGCTTCTAACCTGATTATCGGTATTCTTGCAGCCATCCCACCTCTTGGACAGCTGATCCAGATACCTGCAATATATATAGTGGAGAAATACAGGGTCCGAAGAATTATTTGTATCGTAAGTACGGCAGTGGGCAGGTCATTCTGGCTGCTGATAGCTCTGATTCCTTTCCTGGTTTTTATGAAAAACCCCCTGACCCTGCTCATCATTGCTTTAATAATAAATGCGGCTTTCTCAGCAATCGGAGGTTGCAGCTGGAACTCATGGATGCGCGACCTTGTTCCCGTGGATCGAATGGGATCTTTTTTCGGTAAACGAATGACCTATGCAAGTATAGTGGGAATTTTCTTCAGTCTTGCTGCTGGAATTTTTATAGATTACTGGAAACAATTATATCCTGATAATGAGTTATATGCATATTCATATATTTTTTTCGCTGGATTCCTGGCAGGTATATTTGGACTGTATTTTCTTTCAAAGATACCTGAGCCCCGAATTGTGATCCTGCAAGAAAAGTTCAATTTCCCAAGGCTGCTTATGCAGCCCTTCAAGGATGCCAATTTTAAAAACTTGATCATTTTCCTTGGATCGTGGAATTTTGCTGTAAACCTGGCAGCTCCTTTTTTCACGGTTTACATGCTTATGAGATTAAAGCTTGATATGTCAACTATTATAATTCTCATGCTATTGAACCAGGTTATTAGTATTGCATTTTTGCATTTGTGGGGAAAATATTCTGACAGGTTCAGCAATAAATCGATACTCAGCATAAATGGTCCTTTATTCATAATATGCATTTTTGCGTGGACTTTCACGGCAAGACCTGATAAGTATATATTGACCATGCCGTTGTTGGTGGTCATACATATCCTGATGGGTATTTCCACAGCAGGAATCACTCTTTCATCCGGAAATATCGGGCTCAAATTAGCGCCAAAAGGACAGGCTACGACATATTTAGCAGCAAGCAGTTTTGTCAATTCGTTAGCAGCAGGAATTGCTCCGATACTTGGCGGATTATTTGCTGATTTTTTTGCATACCGCAAACTCTGGATGAGCATTGGCTGGGAAAGTCCGGTAAGGATTTTTGATATTCAGCCCCTGTATTTTCAATCCTGGGATTTCTTTTTTCTTTTTGCATTCCTGATCGGTTTTTATTCCATACATAGATTGGCATTGGTAAAAGAAGTTGGAGAAGTTGAGGAGAAGATCGTAATACATGAACTTATTTCTGAAGTAAGAAGGGATATGAGGTCCTTTTCTACTGCAAGTGGTTTGAGAAACACGATCCAGTTTCCGTTTTCTGTTTTGAGAAGCACAATCGAGAATGTAAATGTTCTGAACAATTTTAAAAGTTCTCTCAGAAACTTCAATAGGAGACGGGTGATTAGAGGTACTATGTTCAGATCAGCATTTAAAAAGCGCATTAGGAGAATCTCACGAAGGGAGATATCCGAGGAGATCAATAAAACTCTATAGAAAAATTTTCATAAAAATAAATTGTTATACGGAGCAGTCAATGGCGTGAAATCGCTGGCTCAACAGGCAATAGAAGCGGGCGCCACGAAAGAAGAGATTGTTGAAACGCTGAGAGTCGCACAGCACCTGAGCGGAGTCGGTTGTGTGTATGCCATCAACATGTAATGTAAAGGTCACGTAATAGAACGATAGCAAGACCCTGCAATAAAAAAGATACTTCGAAAGAAAAGTGTTAAGTATATACGAGCATATTCAGAGGCCATCCCGCCTTAACTCAGTGGCTAGAGTGCGCGGCTGTAGTATGGATATGTGCTTTATTGCACACAATACCGCGCAGGCACCGCGAAGTCCCCGGTTCGAGTCTGGGAGGCGGGATATTTTTTTAGATACTTATACTTCATTTATTTACTATGTTTTCAGGTTTGGTTTGAACAGGGAACACGGATGACACAGGCGCGCCGAGCAAAGCTCATCCGAAATTCTGATGATCTTGGAAGCCGACGTTATCTGTGTAACGAAAGGCAACAATCACACCACCGAAATTAAGCATCTCCAGTCTTGGGATATAGCAGAGAGCTCTGCGACACAGCGAGGCGATGTGAGTCCAACGGCGATATCAAGCCTATTTTATATATTTATGAATCATGGCACAAAATGTGTATAGTTGAGAGTATATACATCGAATTTTTCCATCTGAAAAAGTTGAACAGTTAAGAAAACAAATAATCGAGGAATGGAAATCCGACAAATTCAATGACCGAGAAATTTGGGAACGATATGGTATGAGTGAGAATGCATTTTATGATCTCATC
>JAGFND010000160.1 GCA_021409285.1 Candidatus Methanoperedens sp.
GCTTTTTCCGGTTGTTGAAAGACAAAATGCTGTTTCTTCTCTGCATTCGATATATGTGGGACAGAGCCCGCACATACATTGGGGAACCTTAAAGTCATGCATAAACCTGAGAATATCGTTCTTGTAATCTATGAAACGATCAAAGAGATTTTTCGGCTTGCTCGGACTCTTTGTTCCAAGTTTTTTTGGTTGATATTGAGATATCAAAGGTGATGCATTTTCCTCCATTCCATTTCTATTTATTCGTGAGTTTTGCACTAATTAAATCTTTCGCTGTCGACTTATTAAAGTATTTTAGTTACCCGATAGAAGAGGATGAAAATAGCTTCTTCATGAGATTTAAACCGAATCGTTGCCGGACTCAATCCCGAAGTATATCATTTACATCCTGCATCCTTCATCGCAATAGATATCTCCTCATCGTGGTCACATCCATATCAACATGTACATGTGTAGGCCAATGATGAGTGCTATTATCCATGATGCCAATGCTAACCTCATGGCTGTCTCAAGCCTGACTCTTAATCTCATAACTCCCGCAAATACCAGATTTATATAAATCCAAATCGAAATGACAGTTAGTCCGAGCGTATGGTGCACTAACATCTCGATGTTGAAGAATATACCCCGTTGTTCATTTTCAATGTAACTGAGCATCGAGGGCAGCATTACGCCGGCTATCGCTATTATCTGTAACAGGACAGCGAACCTCATGACGACGCAGTGTTTTCCTATATTTCTCTTCTTTACGAGAAATACTGCGCCAGATACCGTCATAATTAGCAAAAACTGGATTGTCAGGTTTACCATTGCCTGGGTCTTAATATCAAAAATCATATGTCTTCATCCTTCAGTTATATTGTATCTATGCGAAAGAAAATCCAGAGTATTATTTATCCGTCTTGAATATTGATGTAGGCTTATAAAAGATTTATGACCTGGCAATATCGAAGGTGAACTGGATGCATTGCGCGTAAAGTCCCTTGACATCCTTTTTGCGCCACCTTTGTGTTTAAATTATTGGATACAAACTGACCATTGAAGTACAGTAATTAACTTTATATATGACAATGTATTAACGATAAAATGAGGTATTATTATGGTAGAAATAGAGGGATATAATCTTCCGGATGAGTTGTATTATACTAAAGATCATACATGGGCAAAGGTAGAAGAAAATGGGAACGTTACCGTTGGTTTGGATGCCTATGGTGCAAGAGCCGCAGGTAATATAGAATTCATAGATCTTCCCATGGAAGACGATGAATTTGAGAGCGGTGAGGCATTCGGCTCACTGGAATCGGCTAAATGGGTCGGCGGTCTTCTGATGCCTGTTGGAGGGACCATCATTGGAGTCAATGAAAATGTCGAGGATGAACTGAATCTGATCTCTAAAGATCCATATGGTGATGGCTGGCTTATAAAAATAAAACCATCCAATCTCAAGGATGATCTCAAGTCACTTGTTCACGGGATTGATATCGGGCCATGGCTTAAGAAAGAGATAGAAACAAGGAAGAAAAAATAACTACAAGTCCGTCTCCTCCTCTTTGAATTCATAATCTACAACTTCAAGCAGGATGGGCTCTCCTTTACTATTATAGCATGTCCAGCTTTTCTTATCATAAGGCTCACCCACGATGATGTGAACCCTGCCTTTTTTATCAAATAACTCAAGATCCTCTGGTGATGGTCTTCTATTAGCACCTGGATGGCTATGAACAGTCCCTACTGTGTGAATATTCGGAAGCATAAAAAGCTGCATCACTGCATTCTCATCGCTTGACTCAGTTCCCGGAACAATTATCACATTTGTTATGACTTCATCTTCTGACTGAAGCATTCCCGCAAATTCCCTGGGGGCTGAAGATTTGCTGACTTCAAGTATGAAATCAAGTGTTTCCGATGCGATTTTCATATATGTTCCATAATAATGTTAATTTTTATAACTTTATCTTTAGAAGACGATAACTCTTTTATATCATGATAAACGATTACAAAAGGAAGATTAATTAATTAATGTTTATTTTTCCAGGAATCAAAGGTGTCTACCTGCTTGATTGGGAAAATAAAAATGAATAAAATGCAGAGGAGGTGAAAAAATGGTCGGCTTGGAAAGCTCAATGGATAACGCGTCAAATGCTCAGAAAGTCAAAGTTGCAAAAGAAGACTCTGCTGAGAAACAAAGACAGAAAGAGTTCTATGCAAAGCTAAGAGCACGCACGGCAGAACAGCCAACTGGCGCACAATACGACTAAATAAAATTAAAAGAGGAAAGATCGTAACTGCCCAACGGTCTCTCTTTTTCTTTTTTTCGTGATCATTCTGCATTTCTTGCTTACTTGTTAGGTTACTGATGATAAATAGTTTAAAAGATATCCCGCGGATCGGAGAAAAGACCTCACACCGTTTAATAGAACACTTCGGTTCAGAAAAAGAGGCACTTGATTCAATATTAGCTGGAGATGTCGCATCGATTAGCGAGATAGAAGGCATTTCTGAAAAGTCAGCAATATCGCTGGTACTTGAGGCATTATCAGTCAATGAAGGCGTGGGATTAAAGGATTTCCTTAAAACCCCGGAGGCGCATGAGATATATGAGCATCTTATTGAATTGATCTCCGATTTTGCGCATACCGATCATACAAAAAGCAAATTACACTTCTATTTTCCATTCCCATCAGTCAAAAAAGACAGGATCTCAGCATTACAAAAACATATCAAAAAAGCAATGGATATGGCCAATGATCTGGAAAACGACGATTTTTCAATAAATCTTTCCAGCATAAGACCAATAAAAACCAATTTCACAATTCCAGTGATACGGGATAGAGCCATAATCGCTTCAACACAGGAAGAATTCGAAGCCGCAAAAAAATTCCCTGTGTCAGTCCAGCTTGTGAATGAACAGGGGGAAGTGATCGATATTGCTCGCGGATATTCCCATGTCATAATGGGTACAGGTCTTGCCGGCTTTGACTTTCCAGAGGATATCGATATTGATTTCTATGATATAAAAAAAATGGAAACCTGGCAGGCTGCGCCGGAGAAAGAACTTGCATTTTTTGGAAAGAACCATGATTCCATAAATGCAGCCCTTTCTGTTTTCAAGATAATAAGGAACAAATACCCTGATTTTTGTTCAGGAATAAAGGATCAAGAGATCGAACGATTGTTCAGGGGCATGGCAAAGATATTAAAAGATGGAGACCTGAGAAGCGGGCAAGATGCAGAGATTGACAGGATGAAGTCAATTTATGACCGGATAACTGAAGTGATATCATCGGCAGAAAAACAGGCAAATCAGGAATTCGGATATCTTATTGAAAAAAGTTCTATTACGGTAAAAGGTTTTGATCTCCTCACAGTAATGGATGGGAGCATTAATCGTTTTTTTGAAAAAGAGATAAAGGAAAAATATTCGATCGCCACTTCTAATGCGGCGCGCGATATATCCTCCAGGTTAGGTTTAAAAGGAGTGGAACTTCAATTCAATAATTTCTTCAGCGATGAAGTTACGCATCCTGTACGGGCGTCTCCACGAGGTGTCGAGGGATTGAAGAATCATTTACTTCGCAGCATCGCATCAAGAAAACTGATACTTTTGAGAGAAAATGCCCGTGAGCTTTCAAAATTAAAGGAAACTGCATCTTTCATTGTCCGTTCTGTTCTTGACTTTGATGTAACTTACACTATCGGATGTTTTGCTCGCAAATTCGATCTGAGTATGCCAGTTATCCAGAATAAGAACGGCATTGGATTCGCTGGAGGAAGGAATTTGTTCCTTCCTGCTCCTGTTGCTATCGATTATTGTGCGGGCAATTCACATTTTGGTAAAGGGATAGACAGGAATAAGGATGCTCGCATCATACTTTTGAGTGGTGTCAATTCAGGAGGAAAAACAACCACACTTGAATTATTCTCGCAAATCATCATACTGGCTCATATGGGTTTCCCGGTCCCTGCAAAACAGTGCGAAATCGGACTTGTCGATGAGTTCTTTTATTTCGGGAAATCCAAAGGAACCATGGATGCAGGGGCATTTGAGTCAACCATAAAGGATTTTTCAGCAATAGCTGGCAAGAAAAGTAAAATAGTCCTTGCAGATGAACTTGAATCCATAACAGAACCCGGGGCATCTGCAAAAATAATCTCAGGGATCCTTGAAGAGATAGAGAATAATAATGGACTTGCAGTTTTTGTGAGCCACCTGGGTGAATCGATCCTCAAGAATGCCAGCTGTACTATACGAGTGGATGGTATCGAGGCCAGAGGTCTTGATGAGAATTTGAACCTGATCGTTGACAGGAATCCCAGGTATAATTATCTTGCACGCAGCACGCCTGAACTTATTGTTGAGAGGCTTGCGCGAAAGAATAATCATAATGAATTTTATCAACGCCTCTTAAGGAAGTTTAAATAAAATACGATTTTTTATTCGATGAATACTGCAGCAGCAAATACGGTAGACCATAATCCATCTTTATTCCCTTCGGCTGACTGGCAGATATTAGAGGTCTTGAATATATGGCCGCTTGCCTTATATATCTGCTTTCTTTCGTCCCATGCTATGTTTATGTCAAATTCAATACCCAGAGTTGTTGCAAGCATCGTGGCTGCAAGGTCTTCCGCATATTCCCCTGCCTTTTTTGCAACTTCGCCAAATGAATGATGCTCGGATAGATATCCATACACACAGGTATCTTTCGGAATAGCAACCCCAATCGCTCGATTATTTCAAAGAGAATGGGTTTGTGCGAAAAACACACAGGTATCTTTCGGAATAGCAACCCCAATCGCTGCAGCCATTAATCGATTAGGCTCATTTGTTTCATTTCTTGCAATTTGGCGGCAGGATGCTTGATACTGAAACAAGGTTACATTTCTCAACACCTGCTTCTCTCAATGCAAGCTCAAATGAAGTAAGCCTGTCTTTGTGTACTCC
>JAGFND010000161.1 GCA_021409285.1 Candidatus Methanoperedens sp.
CGGTAAGAAGTTTGAGAGACATCATGACGTGATCCGTAATATTATCATGTCGGTAACGCACGAAAATCTTTCTACCAGAAAATTCTTAAGAGTTTCCCTGGAAGAAAGAGATCGTTTAAAAGAGCTGAAGGAAAAAGGCTTCAATAATACTGAAGTCGCGAAAATTACCGGGCATTCCCCTACTTTCGTTCGTAAAGTTACAGATGATAGCACCATGAAGCACCATAAGACCTTCAGTGAAGCTGACCGACAGAATCTGAGAGACGCTTTCAAGGAAGGTCTCAGTTTAAGAGCGACCGCCAGGAAGTTCGACGCCGCTAAATCGTCTGTGAAATTTTGGTTCGACAAATTCAAGAGGGGTCTATGACACCTCTCTTTTCTTTTCTGTCCGTCTTCTATCTATTCTTTCCTCACTGACTCGTCCTTTATCTTTTTCTTGAGAGCTGCAATCAATTGTCTCGCATCTTGCATCCGGAAATCCTCTTTTCATGTGACAGCGCGCCTGTTGACGGAAGTATGGGGCGCTACATTTTAAATAAAATTTTGTGTGGCGAATTATCGAAGTATCGATAGTTCGTGATTTCATATGAGTTTAAAAGAAACGTACTTGGGAAATGTTGAGAATGTGAAAAAAGCGAATCCAGATGCGGTATTGATCGATGTAACGCGCAGGGCTGGAAGCGTGTTATCTCCTTCGTGGGAGATGCTGAACGAGTATAAAACGGGAAAGATGACCTGGGATGGATATATCTCAAGGTTTGTAAAAGAAATGGATAATACTATATCGAGAGCTGAGATGCTGCGTATCGGGGAGCTTGCAAGGACCAAAGATGTTTTTCTGGTTTGTTTTGAGCGTTTTAGTCCTTGCCATCGTTTCTTGCTGGTTGATATGATTGTATCTCTCTTATTGGAGGAATCCTGTAAGCAGCTAAACAGGCTGGTTATTGAGAGACCTGATCTTGTGGAAACTGCCTATATGAATATATCGAAAGAACTACGCGCGGAGGCTTGATCTCCTTGTCCAATTTTCTTCTGATGCATAAAGACCAGGTTCTTAAGGAGAAGTATGGTGACTATTGTATGGAGGCTATCCTTTTAGGTGAAGAGGCAAAGCCGTTCGAAGAGTTCCAGTGCGAGGTGAGAGTATGACCCATAAATGCAAGTCAGGTAACCACGCATGGCTTTTCAAGGAAGATGCTGAGAAATGCTGCAATGGTTTCAATCGAGTGCTGGTGATCGACGACCTGCGCGCATGTGATCGGGTAGTCTCTGAGCGTCTGCCTGGCGGTGTGTCCTATGGTTATGCCTGGGTGCAGGTTACCGGATAGGGATATTTTTTTTGCCACTGGATTTCCAATCATTCTTTCTTTCTGATTATCATTCACTCAATCCATCAATCTTTCTCATTCAGGGAACTGCGCGCCTTCTGTTGACGGCGGATAAATGAGGCTAAAGCCTGATCATGGAATGACATTGCGCCGCCTGAGGGCGGGTGGATGATTCAGGCTGTTTTCAAATATGAGTTTCATAGCTTCTGTCCTTACTCATGCCCGGAGTATCATTTTTGTGAAGCAAAGTGCCCGGAAGAATGTGAGTTCAACGAGCCTTGTTAATTTTTTGGTCAGCGGGGTGGGCTTACTGTATGCAGGTTGCCCGTGGTGCCTTGAGTTTTTTGTTGGTCGGAAACTTTAGGAAAACGAGTTTTTTATTATAGTTGGATCATCGCCAAAATTTTTTTGGAAAATCGGCGTATCGATTCTGAGAATTACGATTATGGGGCATATAGATGTGTAGTTGGATTGATTATATCGTTATACCCCGCAGATATGCTGCTAACAAAAAAAATACAAATTATTAAAAATCCTCTGAATAATGAAGAATCATAAGGGTCAAGTAGCTGGAGGTCGTTTCCGACCCCAAGCCCTTTAAGAACCGTACTTGCGACTTTCACCGCATACTGCTCAAGCATTTCGTCACCCTTTCAATATCGGGCAGCAGTTATAATTTATAACTGCCTTTGCAATTCCAGTTTACTGCCCATTGACATTTAAGTGTCTGTAGGTATCTCGCTTTTCAGCGTAATTGATTATCCTACATTATTGAGTTAGTTTCTGTTCATGCAACGAAACACCATTGGAAAGTCAGCACCCTTTTGGGCTGAGGCAAATTTTGAACCTCTATCCAGTCGATTACAGACCAGCATTTGCTTGTTTCCAAATCCTTTACCCACTGCACCATCGTCCCTCCTTGCGGAGTTTCTACCCGATTTCGGGAGTGCATTGAGCTTACCAAGTTCTACATCACAAATAATTCTAAATGCCTTAGAAGCCATCTCTAAGCCGAGAACCATATGTCCATTCCCTATAACGTAGAATAAGCCGTTATAGTCCGATTCTATACCGTTTTGGTGCAAGCGTAACAGTCTATTTTTCGCTTGTCTAGGATTACGACTCTTACAATGATTCAACATGTGTTTCTTCATAGCATTTTTACCTTAGCAGATTGTCTGAATTAGACTTTCAAATTTCTCCACATTGTCTCATGGGCTTCACACCTTTTCAGTACTGAAAACGCATGCCATAATAAGGTCACTCCGAGTGGAAGGAGTGGCATTGCTGCAATTTGTGATGCAACTTCTTGTCGCACTATTCTTTCCTTAACAATAATCCTATAGCAGTCATAACAGCAAATAATGTATTATTTTATGCAGTTTACTTTACTTATTCTTTTATGATGAAGGTGATCTGGGGGCAGGAGGGATTTTCAAATGGGTTGTTTATGAAAATTAGTTACATATTTAAAAATACATGAATAATCTATATTGTATATATATACATATATTATTTTATATGAAGGAAATATTTCAATGTTTAACCTTATCGTTCATTTCAATAACTTCTTATTTGACAACAACAGAGATTATTTTGGACTCAATTGGATCCTAATGATCTATTATTTGAAATAATCAAAAAGTACGGTCCTTAGATAGAATCAATATCCTTATATGTTAATGCACTTAAAAAGGAACTAACGAACTTGGATTCATTCTATTTCGATACTAGAGATGCTGTTATGTGATTTGCATAAAAGAATAAATGCCCAGCGCCTTGTAAAGTAAATGGAATTAAAGAAAATGGGTGATATGTAAAAGGTTCGAGCATCACCCTGATGCCTCGGCGATTCACGACGGGGTATATGACTTGTCAATAGGTTGGCAATGGAGGCAGAAATGGCAAAGGTTTTTATAGCTTATTCAGGTAAAAATATGAGAACGGTAATTGATTTCAGCAATAAATTACAGGAAACAGACCATAAAGTTTTTGTTGCAAGCCGAGACATTGAAGGGGGTAAGCAATGGCGAGAAGAAATCCAAAATAGGATAAATTCTATTGATGTATTTGTTCCATTAATATCTCAAGAATTTTTAAATAGCGATGAGGCTAAACGGGAACTTATTCATGCTGTTGATATGGCTGATAGGAACAAGATTAAAGTGATGTCAGTGCTAATAGATGACTTACCTATAGAAGTAATCCCGTATCATATAAAAGATAGACAATATATCCCTTATCAAACTTTTGAAGTCCAGGTTGAAAAATTGCTTTTAGAGTTAAACCCACAGGATGCTTATCTTTCTAGTAAAGAGGCATTTGAACGTCATATTAACAGCAGAAATTTTACTTCCGAAGAATTATTGTTATTAGGACAACACGCATTGCAAACTCTTTGGGCAGAGCAAAATGAAGGGATGGGATTAATCATTGGCAGGCTTTTTAATTTATTGAGAGACCGAAAAGAGAAGGAAAAGGTTTTAATTCTTTAATATGAATATTTAAAAAAACTTCCCCAAAGAGATTCTTTATGGATCGGGCGATCAAAAATATATTTTGATTTGGGGAAATTCAAAGAAGCGGATCAGGATTGTGAGGTTGTCATAAGCCGAGACCCACAAAATGTGATAGCTTTACTACGAAAGGTTGAGATAAGACAAGCATGGGCATTGCGCGCAACTTCAAATAATGAAAAACAGCAGATTTTACAAGGCATACGAAATTGTCTGGATATATTAAATGGATTACCTGTTTCTACTACCCCGAAATATCTTGCCGGGTATTTACGTACTTTGGCCATGGGAGCAGAACTTTGCAAAGAGCCGGTATACGCAGGCCGAGCTAAGGAATTGTTAATAAATCAACAGACTGAAATCGAAGAAGAAAAAAATGGTGGGGCGCGAAAAGCAGTATTAAAATCTTTACTCATACTTGACCGGGTTTACGAAAATGCTGGTGAAACAGATACAACAAAAAAGTTAAAAACCTTAGCTGAAAAATTTGAGAACAAATGGCAAATGTACCATAGACGTGATTATTAGGTGCAATCCCACAAAAGTACAAAACTGCCAATGAAAAAGTTCCTTGATATAAACTTTCATTTATGGCAGTTTTTGATACTGCAATTTTATCGAAAAATTATAGTATCTACAGGAAGTGCCGCCTAGATCATGCAATAGCCTTAAGTCTGGGGTTATGGTGAATTTTAGTTATTTTTATACAGTTTTCCTTCCTGATAAATTGATTTGTTTTTCTAATATTATATTATCAAGTCCCCCAGAATAGTGATACATAAGGTCATGAATACTTTTTCCCTCCAATCGCGTGGGCAGTTAACTCACTCAAAAGCATCGCGGAGCGCCTGGGTTACTGTCACTCCGCCCGTCTGTGTTTGCTCTATACCCTCGCGGATAAGAATCGGTTTTCCGTTCTTCATCTTGATCCTCCCTTCCTCAACCAACTTGGGCCATGCCTCACCCCTCAGGAACTCTCGTATATAGGATAACTGCACCCGATACATAAAAGGTGCTTCAACAGAATTGTTGAACGTAGGCTGAGAAGGGTAGGCTAGAACTCTTACGGTCATATCCGGCGAACATAGACTACC
>JAGFND010000162.1 GCA_021409285.1 Candidatus Methanoperedens sp.
ATGATTGCGATGGCTGTTGAGTAGATGAGATGTTCGAATAGCACGGTTTCTTATTTATTCTGATGGGGTATAAATATAGTGATGATCGGTGTTTATTTGCATGATGGTTGGGATGTGTTGATGTAGCGCGCCGATATTTTAATATTTAAATAATTATAATAACATGGTTTATGTTTCAACCGTTTTGGCACCGATGCCTCTAAGCTTTGCGTTCTTTGCGTCCTTTGCGGTGAAAACCGTTTGCGCATCGTGGTTGCATGGGGTCATATCGTGCGCCGAGAACTGTGTAATTATAGAAGTAAAGTAAATAATAATTAAAAAATGATTATCTGAAAGCGTAGCATTAAATCTGCGTTGCGTGCCCCGAAGCACAAGAAGGAAAGTATAACAAACAGAACATTTGGAGGAAAACAAAACACAATGTATGTTCAAAGGGTTAAAATCCCACTGCATGGGTCTGCTCCCGTGCAAAGAGAAAAGGTAGTGCGTTATTGCGAAATATCGTTCGGAGTACCTGAGTATCGGCAGCCACAGCCCGAAACAATACGTGAACCAGAGGTGGCCTCAGTAAGATGCGACATACCAACGCAGGATGGAAGCTTGGGCAGAGAAATGATTACTGGGGTGGTTATGGTCGGGATGGTTGCGAATGCTTTCTTGTGTGACCGGGGGAGGTCTCTTAATGTCCTCCCTGAGAATGAGCCACACCCTACAAGTTTCTGGGTCAATAGTTTCAGTCAATGGGATAGAGGTAGCGGAGGCATAACCTTAACAGGGAAAACCAAAGCAATGCATTATGAGATGTCGGACGAACCCATAGTAGCGATGAAAGTCAAGCCAATGAAAAATAGAACCTGTATCGCAGGATGCAGGGGGCGACTATTGGAGGATAAAACTTGACTCAGCAAAGGGGTTCTAGTTTGGAAAGAGTAGATGGTGACAGCATGATAACATTATTCGGAGGAAAAAAAAAACCACCAGAAAAGTAAGTATTGTATTATCAACACGATATAAACGCTATCTGGCAAAAGCACTGTGAAGATGATGGAATAATTGCTGAAGACCAATACCAATGGAGACATAATGAAAAAGTGGAATGAGAAATACCATGCAAAATTCAAGAAACATTCCCTTGGCAATCAAGTCTGGGATAAAAGGAATCTTGAAAATGCATGGAAACAGGTGAAGGCAAACAGAGGAAGTGCAGGAGTTGACGGCGTAACTATTGACGAATTTGAACAAAATTCTCAACAAAACCTGTCAGAAATTGAAAGACAGCTCAAGGAAAATTGCTATGTCCCACAACCAGTGAAAAGAGTTCTCATACCGAAAGACAACGGAAAAATGAGGCAGCTTGGAGTACCTGCAATTAAAGACAGAGTAGTACAGCAAGCATTAAAGAACGTTCTTGAGCCAATCTTCGAAAATATTTTCTTACCCCAGAGTCATGGATATAGACCCGGTACGGATGCACATGCAGCGGTCAGAAAAGCCGAAGCATTCATCAATTCAGGTTACCACTGGTTGGTAGATGCTGATATTGAAGGATTCTTTGACCACGTTGACCATAAGATACTGATGGATTTAGTATGCGAACAGGTCAGCGATGGCAGAGTTCTCTCATGGATAGAATCTATCCTGAAAAGCGGAATACTGAATGAAGGTGTGTTTGAGGAGAGTACGGAAGGTACACCTCAAGGTGGAAATCTTAGTCCCCTGCTGGCGAATATTTACTTGAATCATTTCGACAGACGAATGGGCGACTATGGATATTTGCTTTTGCGATACGCCGATGATATCATTATTTTCTGTAAGTACGAATGGGAGGCGGAAGATGCACTCAAACGTGCAAAGGAAATTCTGGAGCGAGAGTTAAAACTCAAACTCAGTCCTGAGAAAACCAAGATTGTGCATGGAAATGTAACTGGTGTTGAGTTTCTGGGCTTCCATTTTAATGGAAGATGGAAGAAACCAAGAGATAAAGCAATAAAGAAATTCAAATCGGAGATTAAAAACAGGACAAGACGCCAACAACCGATAAGCTTTGAAACCTTAATAAAGCTCCTCAATCCGATTATTCGCGGTTGGTGGAACTATTTTAAAGGATGCACTAAGAAGTGGGTATTCAAAGACCTTGATGAATATATAATGGAACGACTCAGGGGCTTTAAAGCCAAAAGCCGCTCCAATAAGGTTCTTTGGTATTCGCTTCCTAAATCCGAGTTGGCTCAAATGGGTCTCATTTTTCTATATAGGAGTATTTTCATATGAAACCATTTCTTGCAAAGGGATATGCCAAACGAAAGCTGCATACTGGAAATCAGTCTGTGCAGTTTGATGAGGAGAGGGAGGTTGGAAGACCTCTCTTTTACTCTACCTTCCAGGTCTTCGGGTCTTCTCTCCTTATTCCCTTTGAACGATAAACCTGCATCAGGGACTCATTCAGGGTGCTGCTCATATTGATCGTCTTTGTTCCCTCAAACAGTACCTCAAAGAACTGGTTTACCAATTCGCAATGCTCATCAAATGCGTGCATGTAGTCCAGTTCGTCTCCCAGGATGGATTCATCGTAAAAGATCTGAAGCGGGTTGATATTGCGTCCTCGCGGCCCGATATCGATGATAGATGCAGCCTTCCCGTAATATTCGGCCACGTTCCGGTAGTTGGTTCCCACGTCTGCTTTTGGTGTTGTGTAGATGATCCTTTTTCCAAGCATATCGAAGGATCGCATTAAAAGCAGGAGCAGGGTAAAGGTCTTTCCGGATCCAGTGGGTCCCACGAACATAAGATGCTGGGCTGCAAGAGTTTTGAGGTCTATTAGGATGCTCTTGCCTGTTTTCATGTCCTCTCCAAAAAACAACCCGTTATCGTCCGTGCGTGAGTTGGGGTTTCTTGAAGGGAAGAGAGCTGCTGTGTGGTATGAAAACAGTTCGCACCATGAATATTTTACCCACTGAGGATATGGCTGAGCTGCCAGGAATGTATCAAGATGCCGGTAGTCCGGGATCTCGTAATAGATGCGGTTTGATTCAAGGATGACAGTGACATGGCTTTCGGCTTCCCTGAGAGCATCCCTGTCCTTTCCCCAGATAACGATGATGAAGGCGGTGTGGTACATCTTCTGCGTGTTCTTATAGACTTCCCGGTAGTTCTCAGCGAAATCCTCTGCTTCTAATCCGTACTTCAATGGAGGCTGCTTTGTTTTATCGATCCTGCCGTCCTGGCCTTTGTCCCTGAAGCTTTCCTGGGCGACTTTATTCATGAAGATCGCCTGGTCAAGCATTTTCATGGATTCTACATTGGGTACAGGGATAACGGTATAACTGAAGGCTATGCTGTGCCCTTTTGCCGAGATCCCCAGCAGTTCATCTATGACTGTGGGCTTCATATCTGCCGGATATCCCCCAATATCTGAAGTCGGAGGAATCCCTGCAATGATGGTTCTTGCAAGGAGCTTGTTGTCTATAATTATGTATTCCGGGGATTCTTTTATTGACGAAGGGCCGATCTGCCTGGCGATTGAGTCCCAGTAAAGCTGGTTATCTGCAGCCCTTGTTATTTCATTGATCTTGTTTCTGAATTTTCTCAATAGTTTCATGTATACCCTCCCTGGGTGAGGCATTTCCTGTATGCTGAAGCCAGAGCTTCCTTATTTTTTAATGGCATTACAAGAACCCCCAGCTTCTGTAATTTCTCGGAAAAGCCTGGAAAATACTGTTTCTTTGCGATCATGGCTTTATCCAGGGTTGTGTATGTTCCCAATCCCAGAAAGACATAAAACTGCCATTGGATAACGGTATTATTATTCTCCTGGGCATGATGATAGAGAGAATCAAGATGTTTTTTCTGTTCCGGTGTCCTTTCCTGTGTGTTGATAATGTTCACTATATTCCTGGCGAGAGGTTTAGAGTTCGTTTCCGATATGCTGCAAACAAAGGCTTTTGTTAAGAGTTCGCCGTAAAGTGAGTCTACAAGAGCTCTTGTTTTCTGGATATGCGTGTCTATATCATCCTCGGATATTCTTGAAGGCTCGATCCGCATCAGAAGGCCGTATTTGTTTTCCATGAATTCAATTATTCCATCATGGTGAAATGCCTTGATAGGAATGATTCTTTCCAGAAAGCCGTCAGGAAGCCGGTATTTTGCTATAACTGTTTCACCCTTTATGGATCTGAAGAGATATTTGTAAATCAAAACCGATCTATCCATGACCTTTGGGCTTCGCAGGAACTTGTAAAAGAATGCCAGTTCAAAGAAAAGGATTGCCAGAAAAATCGCCTGTCCACTATCGTATAGCAGGATGGATGCTATCAGGATGAGGGATAGTATCACGAAGGAGATCACCAGAATTACGTACCTGACTGGCAGACCATTCCATTCCTCACGGATGCGCGTAATGCTTTTAGGCACTGTGTTGTTTGCCATTTAGATCCTCCACAGGCCCACGCCCACGATGCGGTTTACAATGGACTTTCCGACTATGCAGACAATACCCATAACCACCAACAGTATAATGAGTGCCATATAACTCGCCGACACGAACATGTTCATCTCAGGCGGCAGGTTCTGGATGAATACTGTTCCTACTGCAGCGGTGAATATCAAAGCAGGCTGCATGAAAACTACAATAATGAAATAGACAAATATGGACTTGACGAAATCCTGCAACTGCGGGATGAGATACAGAGCTGCGATTCCCAGGGATCCGGCAGCAAAGAGAACGATGATGATATTTCTCAATGCAAAGACGATTGTGAGAATGAGATATGCCAGTGCCATAAAAAAATATGCGATCATGTTATCGATTGTTGGCGGTACTGCGTTAAGGGCATTTGCGGTTATAAGGCCCGATACTGCATAATTGATCTGCAGTATGACATACACTCCGAAAAGAGTAATGA
>JAGFND010000163.1 GCA_021409285.1 Candidatus Methanoperedens sp.
AGAAATTTGCAATACTCTTGAGATGAGTGAATTTCTGGTAAAGGAATATATCGTAATAATTGAGGAACATAATAAAAAGGAGGAAAAAGTTAATGCTAATGGAATTGTGTAAAAAGTGGGACGTCAAATGTCGTCATTTTAATTTGTAAATTTTGGAGAAATTCAAGGGGAGGTGAGATAAGTGACGAAATATCTAACGCTGTGGGAGATAGATAGAGCGAAGATTCCTGATAGTCCTGAAGAGCAGCCTCAATATTGGACTATGCTGTTGAATATGATCAAAGAGGACATGAAAAACGGCAAAACATCCCATCTCTTTCCCGCAAAATATTCATAAAATATCCACCAACATCCTCACATCTTCTGGTGGATAACCTGAATAACTTTTGCTAAAATAACCATAAACTTCTACAGAATCCTCAAAAAAACCTTTGATCTTCATTCCCCAATCCTTTATATCATTGCTTCTATCTTTTTCAACTTTTCCAAGGGTTCCTTTTATTTTATTCCTGTCCCCTTCCCATCTTATGTAGGTGAAATCAGCGGTTATCGTATTCATCTCAGGCATCCATGGATGGTCTATCAACACAAGTGCGATCCCGTTGTCTCTGAGCAGATCATAGAATCTCTCATCCAGCCACTTTTTATTCCTGACTTCCACTGCAAATCGGCATCTTTCTGGAAGCCCTGCCAGGAAATCCTTCAATATTTCAGACTTATCGGGCTTGAACCCGGGAGGGAACTGCATAAGCATAGGCCCAAGTTTATCTCCCAGCTCTTCTTTACAATCCTGAAGCATTTTGATGTGTGTTATTTTCCGGGGAAATTTAGCTGAAAAAATAAAATCATCAGGTACCTCTTCTTTCCATTTCATTACAGTATCTCTGGACGGTATTCCATAAAAAGTGTTGTTGATTTCAACTGTATTAAAATGCTTCGCGTATTCGGTTAGCAGATTCTCTGATCCCCCAGGGTAAAAATTCCCTATCCAGAAATCATAACTCCATCCCATAGTACCTATATGAATTTTTTCCATAGATCATTCTTCAGGAATTTCCTGGCTTTCATCTTTTTCCTTTTTGCCCTTCCTCTCAGCCTTCGCTCCAGCCTGTGATGAAAAAACATTCAGGAGATCAGTCAGTTTTTCATACTGGGCTGTTTCTATATGAGAATATCGAATGGGTTTTTTGTACTTTCTTGTATCCTTTTTCAGTTGCTTATAGAGATCATCAGATCGCGATGTGAGCTTCTCATCGGTTGTCCCTTCAATGAGCATCACACCCACTGCGCCATATTCAAAGGCAGCGTTTACAACATCAGCATCAAGGATATGTATTGAAGGAACGCTGATAAACCGCACGAGTGAAGAATACTGTTTCCGGTTCACGCCTGCAATATCAGCTGCAGCATAGGCATACGGATCAATGAATACAATAACTCCTGGCGCTTCGCCAAGCATTGCTTTTAGCTGCGCTTTCAATTGATCACGTGTAAAATTCCTTATCTCGATGCCTTTTATCGGGCACACGGGCACGCATATGCCGCATCCTGTGCATGCAAGAGGTGACAATGTTGCCTTCATGTTTTCAAGAGTGAGAGCATTGTACGGGCATGCTTTTATGCAATTCCCACAGCCATTACAGTCAAGGATCATGGGTTTTTCAGGCGGGATCAGTATCACGTTTTTCCCGAGGAACTGTGATATCTTATGCGCGGCACTTGTGCCCTCTGTTACTGAATCATGGATATCCTTTGGACCAAGCACGCAGCCGGCTGCGAAAACTGACTGGTTAAGCGTACTCACAGGATCAAGCTTAACATGTTTTTCTTCGATGAAACCGTCATCACCAAGAGGCACGCCGAACCTATCTGCAAGTTCTTTTGTGCCTGCTGGAGGGATGAGCGCAGGGCACAGCACCACCATATCGAATATTTCCCCACCTTTTCTTCCAAGGTTAGTGTCCTCATATTGTACCATGAGCGTGCCGTCATTTCCAGGGATGATCTGGGCTACTTTCCCTCGCACGTAATTGACACCTTTTTCCTGCGTATGATAATAGAATTCCTCGAACCTTCTACCTGCCGAGCGCATATCGATATAGAATATCCATACCTCTGCATCACCTTTCATTTTTTTAACAAGTTGTGCCTGTTTCTGGGAATAGATGCAGCATACCTTCGAGCAGTGTTTTCTACCTTTTCCAGTGAAATCACGACTTCCTGCGCACAGAACAAAAGCCACACGATTCGGGAAAGTCCCATCAGCTTTCTGAAGCCTCATGCCAGTTTTGCTTTTTGCTGATAGCATGTCCTCAAATTCCACTGCTGTCAGGATATTGGGGGATGGATAATTATATTCCTCGATAAATGATGGATCAATTGGTTCAAATCCAGTTGCGATAGCAACAGCTCCGACCGAGATTGTACTTGTTTCTTCCTTTGCGTCCAGATTTACGGCATCCCTGGGACATATTTTTGCACAAGCGCCACAAGTCTTGCATTTTGACATATCGATCATATACGACTGCGGGACGGCCTGGGCAAAAGGAAGGAAAATGGCGTCCTCCGGGCATTTTCTGGCGCATGCGCCGCATGAGATGCATTTTTTCACCTCAACATAGCGTGGGCTGTGTTTAAGAGTAACTGAGTAATCTCCAGGACTTCCCCGGACATCAGAAACTTCAGTCTGGGTGAACATTGTAATATTGGGATTATTGTATACCGCAACCATTTTTGGCGTAAGGATGCACTGTGAGCAATCAAGTGTGGGAAAAGTCTTTGAAAGGCCTATCATGTGCCCGCCAAGATATGGTTCTTTTTCGATAAGTATCACTTCATGGGCATCCGCAAGTTCAAGAGCAGTTGTTATCCCTGCGATACCCCCGCCAACTACGAGCGTCCTGTCGATCAGTTTTTTTTCAAGAGGCAAAAGGGATTCAAGTTTGTCCATTCTGGCAACAGCGCCTTTTATTAATCCCCTGGCCTTTGAATTTACTGCGTCATTGCTTTCTTTATCATGCACCCAGCTCGCCTGTTCTCTTATGTTCGTTATTTCAAGAAGGTTAGGATTAATGCCGGCTTTCTTTGCCATCCCCCTGAATGTTTCAAGATGCAGCTTTGGTGAGCATGAACCTATGACAACACGGTCAACTTTGCCTTTCTCAATATCGTTTTTGATCTTTTCCTGCCCGGCGCTACTGCAAAGGTAATCCTGGATATTTACTGAAACATTTATTTCTTCTTTAAGTTTACCGGCTATAGCCTGGAGATCAACTACATCACCGATATTCCCACCGCATTTGCACAGGTAAACTCCAATTTTATTGGGAGGGTCCTTTTCAGGCATTGCTATTTCCCCACTTTTTCTATTAATTTATCTGTGGGAACAAGATGCTTATCAAGCCCAAGGACACCGGGTGATAGATCCATGGCAAGACCAATAAGCTGTGTGAAATATATAATTGGCATATCGATATTGATGTTGAATTTTGTCCCAACCGCTTTCTGCTTCGCATCAAGTTGAAGATGGCACATCGGACACGTCACGACCATGCAATCGGCGCCTGTTCCTTTAGCCATGACAAGAAGGTCTCTTGCCAGACCAAGAGCAATATCCTCATTCGTTATCAAGATCGGGCCTCCACAACATTTTG
This sequence comes from Candidatus Methanoperedens sp., assembly GCA_021409285.1. GTDB lineage: Archaea > Halobacteriota > Methanosarcinia > Methanosarcinales > Methanoperedenaceae > Methanoperedens. The sequence continues at coordinate 3,654 of JAGFND010000163.1, forward strand.
TCTTATAATAGTATTTTACAGGTTCAACTCCGAGGGCCAAAATGAGATTATCAAGCGACATGGGATTTTCAGGACTGTCAAAATTATTCTCAGGGCGTGTTAAAAGGCAGCCGTAATATGGCACAGCTTTGATCCTTAATGGCTTTTTGACCTTTTTGACAAGTTCAGGAAGCCCGAGATCTTTTACTACAACTTCAAGAAGGTGTTTTGGCTTTGTATTACCATCGTATTTGACAGATATGGCTTCATTAACTTTAGTAATCAAAGCAGTGTCTTTAAGAGCAGTCTGTGCACGCATCAGGTTTGAATAGCACAGGTTGCACGGAGTTGCCATATCAAGCCCTTTTGATGATGCCAGTGTTCTTGCTGACAGTGCGACTTTGACAGTCTTGTCTGGCACATGGAGGGCGCCGCAGCAATTCCAGTTATTAATTTCTTCAAGCTCGATGCCAAGGCGCTCAAAAACCGCGATGATCGACCTGCGATAATCAACAGCAGTACCATGCTGTGCGCATCCAGGGTAATAAGAATACTTCATTTTTTGACCTTCTCTTCCTTTTTCTCACCAAGTTCAAAAATAGATTTCAACTCACCGGTTTCTTCCATTTCATCAATAGACAGCGGCAATTTACCTTTTAAGAAAAGTGAGAAGCCAAAAGTGGCCTGTTTTATCATCCCTGGATCGATGAGGGAATATTTTGAGATCAAAAGGAATTCGGAAGCACGTCCGGTTTTCTTTATCACATCGGAAAAAACATTATCAAATTTTGCATTTTTATTCTTTACACCTTCGGCTATTGCCAGGGGTTTTAGCGTTTCCATGAGTTCTGTGGGGCGTATCCCCCTGGGGCAGCGAACAGAACAGGAAAAACAGGTCGTGCATATCCAGATCGTGTTACTGCCCAGAACCTCATGTTTCAGTCCAAGCTGTAACATTCGTACAAGCTGTCGTGGATTGTAGTCCATTTCGTGGCTGACAGGACATGAACCGGCGCATATCCCGCATTGCATACATGTGGTTATCTTCTCACCGGCAGGCGTTTTCATCATAAAGTCACGAAAAGCATTATCTCTGAGTTCAGGGACAATTGGTTCTTTTGTCATTATATCATCTTGAGGGGAAAGCACATGAAGAGCTAATATTATTTATAGTTGACTATAGATCTTTCTCCGGGATAAAATGATCGGTGGC
>JAGFND010000164.1 GCA_021409285.1 Candidatus Methanoperedens sp.
CGACCCGCGTGAGGCGTTCTTCGTAATCGGTGCTTCCATACTCATCCTGAGTGCTGCATCGGTGTACCAGTTCTTGACGCTGCGGAACACTATCAGCGTCCTCAAGATCCACGAGGAGGAACTGCAATCCGCGCGCGACGCGGCGCAGGAGGCGCGTCTAGCTTCGCTTGAGGGTACACGCTCCGGCGCGACCACCTCGCTGGGCCCACGCGTCGCCGCCCTGGAGCCGCAACTTGCGAGCCTGGAGACACGTGTCACCACCCTTGAGCAGCAGAAGTCACCTCGCTGAGGCCGCAACTCTTGACTCCTGGAAAGAACATAAATTAAATTTTGGAGGTAGCTTTATGGAAGAAGAAGAATCAAAGCAGATAAATAAGACAGTCAATGACCTATGCGTCAAAATAGATAACAAAATTGAAGAACTAAATAAATCAATTGGGAAAACAATTGGAGAGAAACAAGAATATGCTGAAGGGAAGATAAGCGAAAACCCTCTTGCTTATATGGCAGGAGCATTCGTCGGCGGGGTGATCGTGGGTTATTTAATGAGCAGGGGAAAAGGCTAGTTAATGCAGCATAGTGGAATCTGCAATTCCATAGAAGAAGGTCCTGCCCTTCTGGGGAATTGCATCCGCCATTGATGCGATGTTCGCTATGCTAGGCCTGGGATATTTAAAATTTAAAATTAGGAGGATATTATGGCATATATACTGGAAATATTGATAATTATAATCGGAATTATTTATGGTTACATGAAACCAGGCAAGGAAGACCGCTCCGCATTATTGAAAAAAGGAGTGGTAATTGGAATAATTCTGGGTGCAATAATGGTAGTTTTGGGATTAATTGGAGGTGGAGGACTTCTGCTGCTTGGCGGTTTAGCTGGAGTGGCCGTATTTATTGAAGTTATAATCCTTGCAGTTCTATTCATTATAGGCACATATATAGGAGATATGCTGGAGCGAAAATAGATAAAATAATGGTGTTTACCCAACTCCATGCTCTTGAGGCCCACGGCCTCAAGCATTCTATTTTCTTTAGCTTTCGGTTGTGGTGCTTTACGGCTTCTTAATTCTTCATTGAACTTTCTAGACCAACCATTTGTCACCCCTCCTGAATAATATTATGTTTACTATAATAAATCTTACTATTTTTAAGAATACGAGATGAATAATGTTAAATAATTCCAAATATATTAAAAGTAAATCACAATTTTTCAATTAAAAAGGTAGAAAATATGATAAATATTGACCGAGTAGTTATTAAAAACCTGAAAGTTGTCCCCGATGAGCGGGGCTGGTTGATGGAAATCTTGCGATGCGACGAGAAAATTTTTACCAGTTTTGGGCAGGTATACATAACCACGGCTTATCCCGGGGTTGTAAAGGGCTGGCATTACCATAAGAAGCAGACAGATAATTTCACCTGCATACATGGAATGATGAAAGTCGTCTTATATGATCCGAGAGAAGATTCGCCGACCTATAATAACCTGATGGAATTATTTGTGGGTGAAAAAAATCCAATATTGATCAGTGTTCCTCCCGGTGTTTATCATGGGTTCAAAGGGATCGGCACAGAAACTGCGTATTTCCTGAGCATCCCGACGCTACCGTATAATTATGAATATCCTGATGAGTACCGCTTAGCACCTGATTCAAAAGAGATCCCTTATGATTGGGGACTTGCGCCTGGCCTGAAGCACGGATAATGGGATAAGGCATGAAAAAGAGCATACTTGTCACTGGAGGATCGGGGTTTATCGGGAGCAACTTTATCAGGCATATGCTAGGAAAATATCCTGAATACAGGATCATTAATCTTGATAAGCTTACTTATGCCGGGAACCCGGATAACCTCAGGGATGTGGAGGATAACCCGAATTATTCATTTGTTTGCGGCGATATCTGCGATAGTGTCGTGGCAGACAGGCTTCTGCAAAAAGTAGATATTGTGGTGCATTTTGCTGCAGAAAGCCATGTTGACCGCTCAATTGATGATGCATCGGCATTTGTTAAGACGAATGTACTTGGAACTTTCATCCTTCTTGACAAAGCGTTAAGGAACAAAATAAAAAAGTTCATCCACATATCCACGGATGAAGTTTACGGAAGCAGGATAGAAGGATCATTTAAGGAGACTGACATTTTAACTCCTTCAAGCCCGTATTCTTCGAGCAAAGCAAGTTCAGACCTTCTTGCACAGTCGTATTACATAACCCATAAACTGCCGGTCATCATAACTCGCTGTACCAATAATTTCGGACCGTATCAGTATCCTGAGAAGCTGATACCCCTGTTCATTACAAATCTTATTGACAATAAAAAAGTACCGGTTTACGGGACAGGAAAGAACGTGCGTGACTGGATATATGTTCTTGACCACTGCAAAGCCGTTGACCTTGTTTTACACAACGGAACCGTGGGTGAGATATATAATATAGGGGGAGGCGCTGAGAAAACAAACATCGATATCACAAAAAAGATATTTGAAATTCTAAACAAGGATGACTCTATGATAGAGTATGTGCAAGACCGTTTAGGTCATGATTTCAGGTATTCTCTTGATTGCTCCAAATTAAAAGCTCTCGGCTGGGAGCCTGAGCATGATTTTAATGAAGCGCTCACTGATACCGTGAATTGGTTTCTAAAGAACCGCTGGTGGTGGGAAAAATTAAGACACTGATCTTTGGCGCAGAAGGGATGCTGGGAACTGAGCTTTGCTCAGTGTTCCCGGATGCTATAAAGTTGAAACGAAACGATGGAGATATCAGTGACCGAGATAAGGTAATAGAGATCATTAAACAGAATGGGCCTTGTGTTGTCATAAATGCTGCGGCTTATACAGCTGTCGATGATTGTGAAGACCACCAGGAACTTGCTTATGAGATCAACGGCAGAGCGCCTGGATATATTGCAGAAGGCTGCGCATGTGTTGGTGCAATTTTTGTGCATTATAGCACAGATTATATTTTTGATGGTAGGGAGAAAACAGATAACTACAGGATTATCCGGACTTCCTGGCTTTACGGGGTGCACGGCAAGAATTTTGTGGATACTATGCTCAGGCTGTCAGGAAAGATGGAAAAAGTAAAAGTAGTCAACGACCAGTTCGGGAAACCAACATATGCAGTCGACCTTGCCAGGAAAACTGCTGAGTGGATAGAATATACCCCCGGCATCTATCATATCACAAATGAGGGGGTATGTTCGTGGTTCGAGTTTGCATCGGAGATCATTAATAATGTTATCCCCTGCACGAGTGAGGAGTTTCCCAGAAAAGCAAAGCGCCCGAAATATTCCGTTCTTGTAAACACAAAGACACCTCCGATGAGGCACTGGACAGACGCGTTAACTGAATATTTACATATCAGGAAAACAATGTTGTGATACCATGAAAGGAATAATTCTTGCAGGAGGAACAGGCTCCCGCCTATATCCATTGACAAAAGTCACGAACAAACATCTTCTTCCGGTATATGATAAGCCAATGATATACTATCCACTGCAAACGCTTATTGATGCAGGGATAAAAGAGATAATGGTGGTTTCAGGGCGGGGTCATGCCGGTCATTTCCTTGAGCTCCTTGGGTCAGGAGGAGAGTTCGGAATACATCTCACATATGAGATACAGGAAGAAGCAGGAGGGATCGCGCAAGCGCTTGGTCTTGCAGAGGACTTTGCAGATGATGGGTCTATAATAGTGATCCTCGGGGATAATATATTCCAGGATAATGTTTACGATGCTGTGGAGTCTTTCAGGTCAGGGGCCAGGGTGTTCTTGAAGAAGGTCATGGATGCAAAAAGGTTTGGTGTGGCAGAGATAAGGGGCTCAAATATCGTTTCGATAGAAGAAAAGCCGGCATTACCCAAATCGAATCTTGCTGTTTCTGGATTGTATATTTATGACACAAAGGTGTTTGAAATAATTAAAAAACTTCGTCCATCCGGAAGGGGAGAACTTGAGATAACGGATGTGAATAATGAATATATCCGCATGGAAGATATGAGTTATTCCATGCTTTCAGGGTACTGGAGCGATGCCGGTACTTTCGAATCACTGTTCAGAGCAAGCGAACTTGTCCGGAATATCAAATTGAACATTTGAGCCTTTGAGAATAAATGGATCGGAAATTTTGTCAAAAAAGACTTAAAAAATGTATACGGAATTAATGATTGTTGGTGGAATATTCTGGTCACTGACCTATATTCTTGTTATCAGACATGGGTTTAAAGATAAAACCTATGGTATTCCATTAGGCGCCCTTTGTGCAAATATTTCATGGGAGGCAATATTCTCCTTCATCCATCCACACTCTCCTCCACAACTTTATATAAACTATATCTGGTTCTTTTTAGATGTTATCATCATACTGCAATTCTTAAAGTATGGAAAATCTGAGTTCCCAAAATTTTCAATCAGGCAATTTTATTTTACATTTCTAATGGCATTAACAACTGCTTTTTTTCTGGTTTTATTCATTACTTATGAATTTAATGATTTTAAGGGTGCATATACAGCATTCGGACAAAATCTCATGATGTCGATTCTATTTATTACAATGTTGTTGAGCCGGAATGATCTTAGAGGGCAATCGATTTACATTGCTCTTTTTAAAATGTTAGGAACCGGGATCAGTAGTTTAGCTTTTTATCTTTATCAGCCTATTTCGCAAGGTTCTTTCCTTTTACCTTTTCTTTTCGTTTCAATTTTTGTCTATGATTTGATCTACTTGGTCATCATTTATCAAAAATATAGGATACATTGAAATAAATTC
>JAGFND010000165.1 GCA_021409285.1 Candidatus Methanoperedens sp.
GGCATAGACATAAATTTAATTCAGCAAATGAGTTCAAGGATTGGTATAATGACAGAATACATGGTTCGTTGGAACTTGAATGGGGGGAAACTCCAAATGAAGCTTTTATTAGAAAAATGCGACTTGAATCAATCTTAGGACGCTTTTTTAAAGCTTTTGGATGGTGAAATGAAATATGAATGAAGGAAAGAAAGGTCCTGAAAAAAATCGGCGAAAAAATATCAGGATTCTACATTTCCATGCTTCCATGAAAAAGTCTTTATACGATAAATCTAATTTGATAAATTAGCCTTTGCAGTAAGGGATACCACCACCATCCCCAACCCCCCTTTTTTAATTTTGCCTGCAAAGGCTACTTTTCTATTTATCATTAAAAAGCTTTTTCCCCAACATTACCCCAATTGGGGAAAAAGCCAGCATTACAAATCTGCAAACCTACCAAATCTATTTAAATAACCTGTATTCTAAACGAGACCACTCTGAGGATACGATGCATTTAATCATTACGGAAAAGCATGACACTGCAAAGAGAATAGCGGCCATACTATCTGAAAAAAAGCCCGCAAGAGAAAGAGTGAACGGTGTCGATACATATAATTTCAACGGAACGACAATAATTGGTCTTTCCGGTCACATCGTGGAAGTGGATTTCCCGAAAGAATATAACAACTGGCAGAAAACCGATATTAAAGACCTTGTCCATGCCAAAGTCCTCACACAGCCCACGCATGCTAATATTGTAACTGCGATACGAAAACTCGGAAAAGAGGCAAAACACTTAACTATTGCCACTGACTACGACAGAGAAGGGGAACTGATAGGCGTTGAGGCGCTCAAAGTCGTGCAGAAAGTAAATCCTGATATTTCTGCAGACCGCGTGCATTACAGTACGATAACATCTGGTGAGATAACAAAGGCTTTCGCGAATCCGACAATGGTAGATTTCAATCTTGCAGCTGCCGGCGAGTCGCGGCAGGTCATTGATCTTATATGGGGTGCTGTTCTCACGAGATTTGTATCCCTGAGTTCGGGACGCCTAGGAGACAAATTCCTGTCAGTGGGCAGGGTGCAGTCACCAACACTCGCCATTCTCGTTAACCGTGAAAAAGAGCGTGATATCTTTGTGCCGGTCCCTTACTGGGAGCTTTATGCGACGCTGGTAAACGGCGGTGAGTTCCAGGCTTCGCATAAAAAAGGGCGGTTCCAGGATGAGGTAGAAGCCGAAGCCATTAAGGCAAAACTTGGAAAAACCGGAACTGTAAAAAGCATAATTCTTGGAAAAAGAGCTGAAAAACCTCCCATTCCATTCAGTACGACAGAATTCCTGAGGGCAGCAAGTGCGATCGGGATCTCAGCGGCAAATGCTATGAGGATTGCGGAATACCTCTATGTTAACGGCTTCATTTCATATCCCCGTACAGATAATACTGTTTATCCACAAACACTTGACGCCAGAGCCATAATCGAGTCATTCCTTGGCACTGAGTTCAGGGAATACGCGCAGAAACTGCTTTCAGGAGTGCTCACGCCCACAAGAGGCAAGAAAGAGACCACAGACCACCCTCCTATCCATCCTGCCACAACTGCCAAAAGAAGTGAGCTGAAGGATGATGAGTGGAAAATATATGAGCTTGTAGTAAGGCGGTTCTTTGCAACTTTTGCAGGCGAGACGCTATGGGAGACCATGGCCATCACAGTGGATATCAGTGGTGAAGATTTCAGCGCGAACGGTGCACGGCTCGCTGAACCGGGCTGGAGATGGTATTATTCATATAATCTGCCTGAGGACAGGATACTGCCTCAGCTTAAAGAAGGACAACCACTCATAGTAAAAGAGATAAAACTTATCGGAAAAGAAACGCAGCCCCCATCAAGATACGGACAGGGTCACCTCATCAAGATCATGGAAGACCTGGGTATTGGAACCAAATCCACCCGGCATGAAATAATCTCAAAGCTATATTCAAGGGCGTATGTGCATGGAAATCCCCTTCAGCCCACAAAGACCGCTTATGCTGTGATAGAAGCTCTTGAGAAGTATGCAAATACCATCACAAAACCTGACATGACAAGTAGGCTTGAGCAGGATATGGACAAAATATCCGAAGGTGAGATCACAGAAGATTATGTGGTCAAAGAATCAAGGGAAATGCTTGATGAGATCTTTAAGGACATGACTAAAAATAAAGAACTCATAAGCGAATCCCTTAAGAATGGCCTGTATGAAGACCGCATCATCGGCGTATGCCAGAAATGTTCGTCAGACCTTATAATTCGAAAATCCAGGAAGGGCTTACGGTTCATAGGATGCACAGGTTATCCCAAATGTGACTTCACCCTGCCTCTTCCGAAGACCGGTCAGATCGTTGTCACTGATAAGCAGTGCAAAGATCATGGCCTTTATTTTATCAAGATCATAAATAAAGGAAAACATCCCTGGGATATCGGATGTCCTCACTGTAATTTCATCGAATGGCAGAAGAGACTGGAAGAAGATAAGAAAAACGGGATAATCCCGAAAAAAGAGGAAAAGAAGATATCTAAAACAAAAGGAAAAAAATAATTCTCGGTTATTTTCGTTTCCTGAGAATTATCCTGAAGATATCACCCTCCTCTTTGATGCTCACCACTTCCTGATCGTGAAGCATGCTCCATTTTGGTATCGTCTCTTTTGCTGTTATGTCATCGGCAGTGATCTCAAGTTCATCGCCCGCTTTCATTTCAGATATTTTTCGTTTTGCATAGAATAGAGGCAGAGGACATACTTTTCCCCTGACATCGAGTTTTTCCATGAAATTATAATTGTTTTAGATTATATTTTAATTTTTGCCATAGAAACGATTATTAATATGGAGGGTTATAATTTATTAAGGAATATTTATGAAAGGGGGAAAAATGTCAGACCTATACAGCAGGATCCTTCTAAAATTAAGAAATATAGATGGAGTCAAAATGACCGCGCTGGGCAGTAGAGATGGTTTTCTCTTTAGTGAAAATGAGAATGATGAGATCGAAAAAATGACCCTTATGTCCTCGGCAATGATCAAGGCTGCTGAAACCGTTACCAATGAACTCGATAAAACAGGTCCTGTGCATGTGATCGTAGATTTTAACGGAGGAAAGCTCATTGCAGCTTCTGCGGGACCAAAAGCATTGATCTCTGTGATGGCTGAACAGAATGCAAGTATCGATCCCATAATAGGCGAGATAGACCGGACAGCAAGCAAGATCCAGGAGATCCTGTAGCAGACAATAGATAAGCATTTAATTTATGAGAATGGTATTAGATGCATGGCCATTTCTATCGCTCTTGCTGGAAAACCTAATTGCGGAAAGTCAACTTTTTTCAAAGCTTCGACATTAGCTAATGTTGATATTGCGAATTATCCTTTCACTACTATCGATGCCAACCACGGTGTTGGATATGTCAGGGCGGTCTGTCCATGCAGGGAATTGAAACTTGATTGCGGGAATTGCAGGGATGGGGTTCGATTTGTACCGATCGAAATGATCGATGTGGCGGGGCTTGTTCCTGATGCGCATAAGGGGCGCGGCCTCGGCAACGAATTCCTTGACAACCTGAGACAGGCAAAAGCGATAATACATGTGATCGATGCATCCGGCGGCACTGATATTGAAGGAAATCCTGTAAATCTCGGATCTCATGACCCTCTTGAGGATATAGAATTTCTTGACCGTGAGATAACGATGTGGATATTTGGCATCCTGAAGCGAAACTGGGATAGATTGTCGAGAAAGGTGAATGCTGAAGGTCTTAAACTTGAAGAAACGATTGCAGGGCAGCTTGAGGGAGCAGGTATTACGGATTCCCATGTGAAAACCGTGCTGGCAAGATTGAAACTTCCCCGCGACAAACCCCATATCTGGACTGACGAACAGATAATCCAGCTTTCAGATCAATTGAGGGCTGAGAGTAAACCCGTGATCATTGCAGCCAATAAGATCGATGTGGCGCCGCCTGAAAATGTTGAGCGTCTCCTGAAAAAAGGTGCGATACCGGTAAGTGGAGCTGCAGAAGTGGCGTTAAAACTCGCTGATAGATCCGGAGCGATAAAATACATTCCTGGTGATCTTGATTTTGTGGAGACGTCAAATCTATCAGCAGCACAAAAGGATGCGCTTTCAAAATTACGCTCCATGATGAAGAAGAATGGAGGCACTGGCATCCAGAAATGCCTGGATGAGACGGTATTCAGGCTCCTTGATCTGATTGTTGTATATCCTGTGGAGGATGAGAATAAGTTCACTGATAAGCAGGGAAAGATGCTTCCGGATGCGTTCCTCCTGAAAAAGGGAAGCACTCCGAAAGATCTTGCTTTCATGGTACATACCGATATCGCCAGAGGTTTCCTCTATGCGATCGATGCACGAACCAGGATGAGACTTGGCGATAAGCATGAGTTGAAGAACGGGGAAATAGTAAAGATAGTGGCGGTGAAGTAATAAGCGTAGATCCAATTATCTGAGGTATCTTCTAATGTTTTTTCTAAACAAAGATGTAATTGCTGGGAGTTTACTCCCTCTTTTCCAAGATTGACCGATACCCAATTCATAAGCAATACCTCCAAAAGAAATTCCCTGGTCGCCATAAGGATGTGCCTGCCATGGTAGAAAATTATACAGAAGTTTTGATATTTCTGCAATTGTCTTAGTCTTTTGTAACGATAACGGCAACTATAATTCCCCCTTAAACGCTCTATCCAGCACCGCCGGCATCAACGCATCCA
>JAGFND010000166.1 GCA_021409285.1 Candidatus Methanoperedens sp.
AATTAGCAAAAAAATTCACAGATGAGGAAATGAAGAAATTGAACCTAATACCAGATTCCCTTCATCCCAAATGGAATTATACACTCATGTCTTCAAAAAGCTAATTGGATATGTTTGGATATTTTATTTATACGCAGCCGCATAGTATCATAGTTATCATATTTATTATCCGTTTTGTTATCGAAAACTATTAATCTTGAGATGATAATATTATAATTTACCTCTACACAAATTATGTAGCGGTGCACGCTATGATGAGCTAGCAAGAGATCAGCGGAAGAATCTCTCCATTAAGGCTTCCAGGGTGTAAATGCCCATTGACCAATCAAGGTCCAAGAGGAAGTGATTCAACTGCATCTCTCCATATTGGGTGCGTTAAGAAAGCGCATGGAGCGCAATTTGCAGCAAAGACAGGACGCAGATATTGTGCTGCCAGGGTGGCTGTGAGCCCAAAGGGGTCCGCTCATCAACCCTCCTATCATTTTCCCAAAACTAATATATTATTCATTAATGGAGTGTTTTCATCCATGAAACGGTATTCTCTCTGATTGCGATTTCCTTTTCGCTCAAGTTTATTGTCGCGATACATTCGTGCAAGATATGTGGAAACCGTTGAAAGGCTTATATGGCCATAAACCGTTTCGTATTTCTTTTTCACATCAAGTGAAGAGAACCAGATTCTTGGATATTCATACCTCAGGAACATTTCCAGCCGCTCTTTCAATGTTAACTCTGAACCGGATGCATTCACAACCTGTGAAAAGGGTGCATCCTGAAGAACCGGTTTGCTCGCTGACATGATGAATTTAGTGGCAGACTGTCTACAAAATTCACCTTCGAATTCGGCAAATGCTTTTGTCCCATCTTCTCTGGATAAGGATATCTGAAGTTCATTAGCTTCTATTGAATTTAGATATTTAACGGCTTCTTCAGCTGAATCTGGACCCCTGTAATGAATGTTTCCAGCATTTTTTCCTTCGATCTCGATCCGTATTTTCATAATATTTAAAAAATGGAAGAGCTATTCGCCCAATGGGCGAACAGCTTAACCTCCGGACATCCGGATTTCCCCTCCGATGTCTCCGTTCCTTGGTGAAATATTTGTGAACTACAAGTTATTACATATAAGTCTTACTATTTAAAGCTTTTCACAGAAAAAGGATTATTAGCTATTTTAATTTGTGAATAACTGTGAAATGCTGTTTTTAGCTAATAAAACGTGATAGTATTACCGATTTAATGTTTATTTTCCCTGAACCTGATTAATGCGTGGAACACGATATGCATGGATCATAAGCTCTCACAAGCATCTCAAGGTTGTGTTCGATCTCATCTCTACTCTTATGAAGAAGCGTTGGCGCAAATGCTTCCATGTCTTTCTGGATGTTCGCATGGTTCTGATTTGTAGGAATGATACAATTTGCTTTTATGCATTTTCCATCCTCATCAATAACATAATCGTGGAATAGAATGCCCCGTGGTGCCTCTACTGCACCGATACCGCGACCTGCGCTCACTTCAACCTGAACTCTTTCATCGTGTAATCCCCTGTCTATCAATCTATTAATAATGTAAATTGAATCCTCAAGGCAGTGAGCAACCTCAACAAGCTGGGCAACATTGTTCATGAAAGGATTAAAACAGGGTGATTCCAATCCAAAATTCTCTGCCACTTCTTTACCTTTTTGTTTAATCCTGGAATTATTGAGGTTGAATCTTGCCAGCGCTCCAACCATATACGATTCCCTCATGTGTTCAGTGTATTTTGCAGTAGAATGAGGTACAACGAATTCATTTGTTATGGAGAGATATTCATCAATGTCATGCATTCCGGTATCGGTTGAACCTATCATACCATCATACAGGGCATACTCTTTGTCAGATACCAGCCCAATATATTCTGTCTCACGTTCAAAATTCGGCAGCTTATCGATGTTTGCCAGAATTGTTTTTGAAACATCTCTAAAAATATCAAACGAGTTATTTAATTTTTCTTCCAGAGATATTAATCCCTCCTCAGCGGGTATCTTCGTAAACCCGCCGACCTTAAGAGTGATAGGGTGTGTTGTCCTTCCGCATATCAATTCAGACATCTCGTTTGCCAGGCGATGAAGTTTTATTATATCGGTTACTGCGTTCCTGTTTGTCTTGATAAGCGGGAATATACTCCCCACGCCGAATAGATCCGGAGCGGCAAGATATCCCACATGAAGGATATGGCTCTGGATATTTTCAGCATGCAGAGCAAGTTTCCGAAGAAGAATGGTCTGGTCTGAGATAACTACTCCCATCGCATTTTCTGAGGCTTTCAGCGATGCGAGTGAATGGGCTATCGAACATATCCCGCATATCCTGGATGCAATATGAGATATATCCTGATAATCCCGCCCGGTCAGCAATTTTTCAAAAAATCGTGGTGCTTCAGGCACCTGCCATTTTATTGACTGGATCTTTCCATTTTTGGAATTCATAACAATATTTCCGTGACCTTCGATCCTTGATACATGCTCAAGGTTGATCTTTACTTCCCTGCTCATTTTACCACTCCTTTTTGATAACAAAACATTTCGAAACGGTCGAGTGCATCATCCAGAGAAAGACCATATCTTTGCAAAACTTCAAGTTCAGATTCTGTATCTGGATCATTAACAAGCCCTCTGCATCCTTCACAGCCACAGTTATTCGTTGGGCATATCGCCCCGCAGCCAGCCCGGGTCACCGGCCCGATACAGAAGTTACCATAATCAAATACGCAGATGTTTTCTTTCTGTTTGCATTCTACGCATACAGGATAATTCGGGATATCCGGCTTTTTCCCCATTACAAGCGAGGTTATGACCTCTGCAAGCTCATTCCTGTCTATTGGGCAGCCATAAATATAATGATCCACTTTGACCACTTCATCAATTGCTTTGGGCTGGAAGACATCAAAATACGGATTATTTTCAATAATGGCATTACCGTAAACGGTTCTTTTCACATCTTCATCAGTAAACTGCTTTCTCAAGCCATTAATTCCAGTAAAACATGCACAAGAACCCATTGCTACCAGGATATTCGCACAATTTCGTATCTCTTTTAATCGCTTTTCATCCAGAGGTCTTACGATACATCCATCGATAAATGCAATGTCATAATCATTCGAATTTTCTTTCATCGCTTCTCGAAATGACACAACATCCACTATATCAATCAGATCGATCACTTTCTCCTCAAGATTCATTATCTGGAGTTCACACCCCTCGCATGAAGCAAAATCAAAAACAGCCACTTTAGGTTTCATCATAATGCCTCAGGCAAATTTTTTATTTCCTGGTAATTGAAAACTGGTCCGTCGCGACAAACATAGACACCATTTATCTGGCAGTGGCCGCACTTTCCGAGGCCGCATTTCATCCTGCGCTCAAGCGACACGAAAATATGGTCATCAGGTATTTTGCGCTCATTGAGAGATAATATGACAAATTTATACATAATTGGCGGGCCAACGATCAATGCATATATATTCGCCGGATCAAAATCTACCTTGTTGACAAGTGTGGTTATTACACCTATATTGTGGTACCAGTGTTCTCCCGGAGCCACTCTATCAGCCGTCAGATGAATAATGCCCCGGTCTGCCCAGTCAACAAGTTCATCCTTGAACAGGAGTTCATGCGGTTCCTTGCATCCATAGAGGATGGTCATTTGGCCAAAATCTGAGCTATTGTTAAGAACATAATATATTAATGAACGCAGTGGCACGATCCCGAGACCTCCGCAAATGAAAAGGAGATCTTTTCCTTTCAGGAACTCTGTGTCAAATCCTTTTCCGAATGGCCCGCGTATTCCGATTTTATCACCGGTCTTCAAATTATGTATTGCTTTTGTGACATTCCCCACCGCACGGACACAAAGTTCAAAACTCTCCTTCTTTGTTGGAGATGATGCAACTGAAATTGGCGCCTCACCAATTCCTAAAAAGGATACCTCAACAAACTGTCCGGGCATGTGGCCGAGCGGTCTATCATCAAGAAATGCTATTTCTAAAAGTGTTTCTCGATGCGTGAGTTCCTGCTTGTTCTTAATGATAGCAGGAACTGGCAAATAGATCGATCCGTCCATTATATCAAAACTCCTTCAAATAATTAAATACTTTCACAGGATCAGCAATATCAGGAAGGCAGACAGAAGCGCATCTACCGCACCCCACACATGAGATGAAACCGAACTTATCATGGATATATTTTGTTTTTCTCATGAATCTGTGGCGGTATCTTGCGGCCCTATCTTTTCTAAAGTTCTCACCCGTCGCTACTTTTGCAAAATCAGGCAGCAGACATCCGTCCCATGTTCTTATTCTTCTGCCATTCTCTAAATTAAGTTCATTCTCATCTCTAACATCAAAACAAAAGCATGTCGGACATACAAGATTGCACGAGCTGCAGCTCAAACACTTCCTGGCGTTGTTGTTCCATATCTCATTATCATAATTCTTCCATAACAGAGCGGGCAATTCTTGGTCGTGTAAAAACATCGGCTAAAATTTATTTTATCTCATGAAGGAGATTACCTCTGATTTGAGCAAAAAGGAGGTAATAACCTTGCATGAAATTGAAGTTTCACTTCAGGTTAAGATAGGGATCCAAGAAGATAAAAA
>JAGFND010000167.1 GCA_021409285.1 Candidatus Methanoperedens sp.
AATTGGAACAGAAGCGATTCTATGCTGAGCGAAGGGGGAGGATAATCAAGTTCAAGCATGATGATTCTGAGCTTTTCGAGATTATTGGACAGGGGATGGATAATCTGGAGAGTCAATCCAACGGTTTATTGACGCCATAGGTATATCATCACTGATAATAAGATTATATATAATTGTATCAAGTATTAATTTACCTGTCTTCGCATTTTTTGAGATTTTATGAGAAAGTATACCATCTGCTTCTGTGGTATGACCTTCAAACTGCCGATCCTCTACTTCCAAACGATACCTGGCATTCCCAGCAGGTTTTCCATAAGTATCAATTAAACGTATTGTAAGGGTAGCTTCTCTAACTATTTCTGGAATTTGCCCAACTATAACCACTTTCCCTTTTTTTTCATCATCAATTTCAATAGTAACTGGATTTTCCAGAGCCTTTGCTGTTGCAGTTAAAAGCACATATTTTGAAGTAAGCTTTACAGGCGTCTGGTAATGGTCATGCCATTTCTGTTTCTCAGATTGGTCCCCTACCATCGTCTCATATTCTTTCCCTACCACCGCCCTGTTCAAAGCATCAGAACTCCTCGGTCCCACCTTGCCTTCTTCCTTTAACTGTTCTCCATCCCAATCCTTGTTCTTACCCTGAAAATCTATCACAGCTTCTTCTGTGCTATCCCAGAACTTTCCATCTACACCATCATTATTGGGCCCGGAAGTGCCAAGATCGTACCCGAGTGTTTTGAGCATCTTTTGAAGAGTTATCACCACTTCTTTCTTATCATTCCCCTTATAATGCATCTTTTCTTTTTTCTCATTACCTAAAGGCCCATCTCCCGGAATCTTCAACGTGTGGTTATATGGACGGAATTTATTGCACAGTTTCTCAGAGGGCAGTGGATCGAGTTCATCCTGACCTTTACTCATAGGAATTTGAAAATGACATTAAATCATATGTACTTTTCCCCTCATCTGTCTGAAAATTCATTTAATTCAGGGATTCATTCCAGAAAAAATGCTAAGGTCTTCAACAAATTAAGAAAAATAACCTAATACAAACCAAAATTCATTGAGGGAAAAATTCATTTCAAAAAGTCTGAAAAGAGAATCCTAATTTGTAGGAGCAACATTCATTGGCACATTGGTTTTAATTGGAAGAACTGTGACATCCAGTATGACCGCATGCGGATTATCTTTTTGAACGCACTCAATGAGGTTGATGATACTCTGAACGCACGGCTCCTGCGATATGCATTCTATTACATATAGCCTTACAAGATCCCGCGTTCTCTCGTTGTTCGGTTCGCCAATGAGTTCATGAAGTCGTGAGCCATAGTATGGATGTCCGAGGCCGACAGGCTCGCTCTTGAGTGTGAAGAGGCTGTGCAGTATCGCATGACCAAGTTTTTAACATCCAGAAACAGTTTCTAAA
This sequence comes from Candidatus Methanoperedens sp., assembly GCA_021409285.1. Lineage (GTDB taxonomy): Archaea > Halobacteriota > Methanosarcinia > Methanosarcinales > Methanoperedenaceae > Methanoperedens. The sequence goes on from JAGFND010000167.1 coordinate 1,430, forward strand.
TTTCTAAATTCAGCTTTCTCCTGAATAAAGGTGACTAAACTGGCAAAGTCTGTACATAGTACACCTGATATCGATGTCGCTGTGATAGCTGTAAGTGGTTACCATTAACATCTACAGACATTAAATCCACTGAATCAAAGCCAGTTGAGAAGGTGTTATTAGTCGCAAACAGCACGCCGAAGCCTTTTCCCCAGCCTGTGGCTTTGATATTAGAGACTGTTACATCACTATCCCAAAACACAAAGGTGTCACCGTCATAGGCAAATACTAGCACATAATGCTCAGGAATAGGAAATTGCGACATCTCATGCTTCACACCGCTTAACACTCCGCATTCCACGAGATAGCTAGCGTCCAATGCCTTTTTGATGTTTGAGATGATTTGTTGCAAAGCTTGTGGGTTTCCATATACTACATTATCGAGATTGCTTAGCGGATCTCGAACGACATTCGCATTGGCGATTTGTCCTAGGCTGATCTTGAGACTGTTTGGGATTGGTTGTAAACCTTTCGCCTTGATATATTTGCGCGCCAATGCACGGGTAGATTTGTAGCAGGCTCCTTTTTCTTGGTCGAAGGCCACAAGATAACGGTCGAGCGTTGCTGGGATAATGTTAGGTGAGGGATTAATAGTATCGCCGTTCCAGAAATGATCGTATAGCGTTTTCGCCCAGATTGGAGTTGCGCTATTATCTTTGGAATAGGCCTTAACGATATTAGGATAGTTCGCCTCGATTCCACGGCTCTTGATTTTATTTATCAGTGTTTTGGAGTTTACGTTTTTCATGTTGTTCCATATCTGGTTCAATTCGGCGTCGGGTTTTGCATTAAGATCGGTAGTAATGTCCTTGTTCATTTCTTCATGCACCAAATAATGAATATGGAATTGACCCAAGGTGAGAATTTTAGGATTAGCGTTAAATACTGATTTAAAATTCGCAACAGCACTTGATAAACGCGGCGTGTTCATACTGGGAGAGACTCTTCTAGGTATCACGAGAGTATTTACGATATTGGTCCCAACCGCCCATTGCAAGCCAGGATCCTGATTAACCTCCATAAACTTCCTCCTCCTCTGATTTTAACTGCCTCATGGCAATGTTCACTTCAGGCTGGGGTCGTCTTGCTGACCGTTCAAGTTCTAACGATATAGCAGAATTCGTATTTTGCATATAAGCTGGGGTCATGTATCATTCCTGCTCATTCCTTGGATAACAAATGCGTCAACGATTTCTTCGTTTTTCTCGTCAAGTTGCTTCATTTTAAGGATTTTCATATTGACTCCCATAATATATTGGGCACATAGATTTATTGTTATTATTTTAACCTTTCGATGGGACTATACAATCCTCTTTCACAGCCTCAGGCTTTTTAGCTGATTATCGGGCGCTCTCACTCATCACAGAACTCCAAACGAATATTTCATAAAAATGTTTATTTCATGGTCCCGGAAGATCTCGACCCCGTTCACAGCATGGAAACAAGCTATCGCAAAATTAATTTATATAAGTTTCACCATCAATTGGAAATGGGACAGACTATCGATGGAAATATATTGTAAAATTTGTAAATCTAAAATTCCTGCAAGCAATATCGATTCAAATAGACTAATAGCAAAATGTGATAGGTGCAATTCAGTCATAGAATTTAAAGATGAAGTTTCAAAAACACTCAAAATTCCAAAAATAGGTGAAATCAAGTTACCTAAAAAAATAACGATTGACACAGACAAATTCGGATTGAATATTACCATAAGATGGTTTAGATACCTATATTTATTTCTGGCTTTTTTCGTTGTTTTCCTGGATGTTTTTATTATCCGGGATGTTATGAGGAATCGTGAATACTTTATGAGTGGGAATTATAATACGGCATTGTCTGTGCTTATAGGAATTTTTCTTACTTATCTTCTCCTGATAGGTTTAATCAATAAGACCTATATTATGGTAAATCCGCAATCGTTGATAATCAAACAAGGTCCAATTCCAGGATGGGGGAATAAGAATCTTAATACAGGGGAACTTAAACAGTTTTACTCCAAAAAGGAAGAAAGCCATTACGAAGATGGAACAACAAGTTATTCGTATGAGTTGCATGCGATCACCAGATCGGGGAAGGACATTAAACTGCTTTCCAGTTTAGAAAATACAGAACAGCTACTATTCATAGAGCAAGAAATAGAAAAATTCCTGGGAATTAAGGATGAAAATGTAGAAGGAGAAATCATTATATAATTTGAAATGTTTGGACATGACTTCTTTGTCTGGTAAGTGCAGGTGCAAGGAATATGAAGGGATACTTTACATGATCATTTGCTGCTGGACTGATGCCATCCTTCTATAAATTCACTGATTGCAACTTCAGAGTGAAAAAATAATTCCTCCATAATAGAAACTTTTATCCCATCATACGAAAATCATACGTATGAGAATGAATGCGAATACAGAGAATACTTATGTCGCCAGAAGTTGCGGAGAAAATTAAATTTAAACATGGTCTTGACCCGATAGTGGCAAAAGAAGTTCTTGAAGGTTATTGCACAAGCTACATTGAAAAGGTAGGCGGCGGACAATTCATGGCTATCGGATTATGCAGTGCTGGTCATGTGACCTTGTTTTTCGAATATGAAGCTGGAACAGCACAGATAAAAAGCGCATATCATTCATCCAGCTGGCAGATTGATCTTTACAACAGAAAAAGAGGATGATCATGAAAGGTAACAAGAAAGAGATAGACTATGAGAACATAAAACCTGAAGATCTTACAGGTAATGAGGAGTCATTTGAAGTTCAGCTTGATTCTAAAGCCGGGGTATATTGTACAGACTGCGGCATGAAAATGGAATCGGCAAAAATCGATGTCAGAAGAGATAATGTAATGATTATGAATGTGGATGCTTATAAATGCCCCAGGTGTGGAAAAGAGCTGCTTGACGTTGAGACTGCATCTCGATTAGAGCGAGAATTTTCACTCAGGCATGCGGAAGAACTAAAAGGCTATGAAGTAAAAATATCCTCTGATGGAAGAAATTATCTCATAAGGTTCCCGAAAGAACTTTCAAGAACTCTTGCAACCAAGAAAATCGCCAGAATACTTCCTATAGACTCTGATGAATTTGTCATCAAAGTTGTATGAACAAATGAACGAGACCAAAATATGAAAGC
>JAGFND010000168.1 GCA_021409285.1 Candidatus Methanoperedens sp.
ACAGGTTCTGTATGTCCTCGGCCTGACCTTCATTGCTACTATGGGTTCGTCGGACTTCTCATAACGCATTGCTTCGGTTTTCCCATTAGGTTATACCTATGCTACCTGTTTCCTTTCGGTGGAATCCAGTGACCCAGAAACGCGTAGGGTATGTATCCAGCTTCGAGGAGGACGCTATGAGACCTCCCTCGGTCACACAAGAGAGCATTTTCAACCATCCCTACCGTAACCACCCCAGCGTTCACTTACTGCTCAAGCTTCCATCTACTCAAGGGATGTCGCATCGCGCTAAGGCCACTTTCGGTTCACATATTGTTTAGGGCTGTAGTTGACGATACTTGGGTACTCCGCACCATATCTCGCGATATCGCACTACCCTTTCTCCTCATTCGGGAGCAGACCCAAATGGAGGGATTTTAACCCTGCGGACACCAATGTTATTGCTCACGCCGTAACATTTTCTTCACATGTCCTGTTATTATACTTTCTTTCTTGTGCTTCGAGGCACGCTATAGTAATGCAGCAGGCTGGACACGATCAAGCCTGCCACAAAGATCGAAGTGAAAATCGCTATCTGTATGGATGCAACTTTCATCGGGTCAGCCCCGCCGGAGGCATGCCCGTTTATCCAGACAATGCCATCACCCCTTCCTCAGAACCAGATATCCTGTCCCTATGAGACCGGCCATAGAAAAAATGATCCAATTCCATTGTTGAGATTTAGCAGTATTACGAGGTGCTGTAACTGGAGCACCTGTCCGGACCGTATCAGGCGAGGCTGCCTGTAACGAAGTGACAGGAGTTATTGTGACTGATGCCGATTGTTTAGTGGAAGCAGTGGATGCAGCAGATGTGGTTGTTGATGCAGTCGTAGTGGCGCTTGCTGCTTTTAAATTCAATTTTGGTGTGCCCTGGATTATATTTTCAAAAATAGGATAGAATCGCAAAGCGGTTGAACTATCCGCTACCCTGAACTTAAGGTCTTCATATAGAGTTTGCAGGGTATTCTGGTCAAGATTTATGGTATTTTCCTTATTGTATAGAAGCAGGTAGTTTTCATTTGCTTCCTTTACATCAAATACACCAAACTTATCTCCCGTTTTGATTTCAAGTACATTCTGAGATATTAGCCATGTGTATCTAAGTTGTACAAGAGCTGACATGCCCTCACCACCTGTGAAAATACTTTCCACATACGTAACAAATACCGGCACGTCGGATTCACCGCTTATACTTTTCTCAGTATATACGTAAACCTCCCCTTCATTTACGATTTTACTATCAAGAGTTTTTTCATCTTTTTTAAGAAATAGCAATGCCTGTCTTGGAGATGTTGTAGTATCAAGAGATTCAACTGTCAGGTTATAACCTTCTCCAAGGTTCCATGAAGTTCCCAGTTTCAAAGTTTGCTTTTCATCTTTTTTTTGTTCTGTTATTAACCTGGCCAACTTGTTCGCGTTTCCATTTACAGCCACGTAAAGATCACCGAACCAGCCAAGACGCGCATAATAGCCCCCTGTTGAGCTCTTTGTAAAGGTTTTTGTGGTACTGTTACAATCAAGACCATTTTGGACATTCTTGCCTTTCTCGCTGAAGACAACATATTTCTGGTCTGATCGTGAAGTAATGTATTCAAGATTTTCTTTCTGTATTACCCTGCTATCGACTGTCAAACTCGATGCATCCTGGTTAACGATCTTGAGCGTTTCGCTTGATTTTCCTCCACCAAGAGCATACCAGAATCCAGGGAATTTCTGGGCATCCCATTGCAATGTAGTATTATATGTTTTTGAATTCGGGTCAAAAACTGTGCCGTGGATCTCAACTTTGGTCACATTGGCAGCTGTTACAGGAATTGACAGCATAAGTATGATTGCAAGTATTGCTGATAATTTTATCATTTTTATATCTCCATGCTCCAGACAATTTCTCAAACTTATATGATATTAGAGATATAAGCAACAGTTATCACGTTCCTTCCAAAAACCGAATAATCAAGGCAAATTATTCCTCTTTGATCACATAATGAAAATTTTAATCAGCCCTTACTATACTTAAATTACCAGGAGATATTATGGGCAATATGTCTCAGAAAAAAAAAAAATTAATGTTTCCTTATAACCACTTTAATATCGCCACCGGATGCCTCGATCTTAACTACATCATGCCCATGCTCCCTGCTCCACTGAGGGATTGTATCTTTCGCGATGGCATCGTCTGTCAATACTTCAAGCTCATCCCCTGACTTCAACTTCTCTATCTCTTTCTTTGTATAAAACAGCGGCAGCGGACATACTCTGCCTCTGGCGTCTAATTTATGCATATCTTATTCCATGAATCCCTGATTTATTGTAATTTAAGGTACAGGCAAAAATTGCATTTATTATTCGCTTATATATTAACGGTGCTTAAGTCATGTCACTATTGCCGTATTAGAACTTTCAGATCGACGTCCAGTGCATAGAACTTTACGCTATCCTTCGCCTTAATGATGCTGGGTTCGATGCTCGGCACATCCTTCTGCCATACAGCATGGCGAATTACCTGCCGCAGCCTGTGTCTCAGCAAGAGGAATTGCACTGTATGCATCTTCCTTTCCGTCACACCGCGGGCATCAGTGCATTTGATGCATTCTATTGCATCGGTTTTTGGATTTTTAAGCCCCTTCTTGAGAACCAGGCCGAAGAGCTGCTCCACTACAGGGAACTCCTTTGGCGCCTGGTCTCGATGCCCAATAATCGTGCCATCTAAGTAATTGAAGAAGTTGACGTTGATCCCTTTCTCTTTTGCGGCATGGGCTAGCCTGATAAGCGTGTATGCAGCCTCATCGCTGTATGGTCCGTTTATCGACCTCTAAAATTAACTATCGTTTATTATTCAATTCCAATTTTTGTTACGAAAATCGTAAATTTGGACAGTTGATTTTTTTCTTTTCTTAAACCAGAATGAACTTAAGTGATAGATTTATTACTATATTATTACAAAAGAATAGCAGGAGATTTCCATTTGGACGACGTTACAATTAAAATTAATGGAATGATGTGCGGTCATTGTGAAAAAACTGTGAATGAAGCAGCGAAGAGTGTAAAAGGGGTCACAAAAGCCTCCTCGGATTTTAAGAAAGGTGAGGCAATAGTCTCATTTGATTCTTCAGTGACATCTCTTGAGACTATTAAGAAAGCCATCATAGATGCAGGTTATGAAGTAATAGAAGAAGACGAAACATGCCCGCTGCCAGTAAAGCCTGCTATCATTGAACCTCGAGCAAAAGTTTTTGACAAACCGGGAGAGATAAAGAAGACCTCTATAAAAATCACCGGGATGACATGCGCTTCATGCGCCCAGAATATTGAAAAAGCCCTCAACAACATTGATGGTGTCGTAAAAGCTTCTGTTAACTTCTCTTTCGAAAAAGCTGCGGTCGATTATAATTCTTCAAAAGTGAGCACTTCAGACCTTGAAGACACAATAACATCACTGGGTTATGGAGTGGCAAAAGGTGAAATAACGCTGAAGGTCGGGCTGATGCACTGTGCCTCATGTGCGCTCAATATCGAGACAGCGCTTAAGAAAATCCCGGGGATAGAATCGGTAAACGTAAGTTTTCCGCTTGAACGTGCGAAAATTGCATACGACCCGGAATTTATTTCAGTACAGGATATTATCAAAGTAATAGAAAGTACAGGATATACTGCCTCCCGGAAGTTAGAAAAATCCGATGTTGATAGGGAGCAAAGGGCGCGGGAGGAGGAAATAAAGCATCAAAGGACAAACCTGATAATTGCCGTTTTGCTTGCAATCCCGATCTCTCTTGGCGATATGGGACGAAACCTTGGCTGGGCATTCGTACCCGGTTTTCTGAAAAACGATTATCTGCTTTTCGTTCTTGCCACGATCGTAATACTGTTCCCGGGGCGGCAATTCTTTGAAGGGACTTACAAAGGTCTTAAACACGGCATGACCGATATGAACCTGCTGATAGCAACGGGAACAGGTGCAGCATATTTAGTAAGCGTTGCAGCCACCTTCCTTGATCTTGGAGAGGCGTATAAACACACCTATTATGACACTGCAGCACTGCTTATCATGTTCATTGTCCTTGGGCGATATCTTGAGGCGATGACGAAGGGAAAGACTTCTGAAGCCATAAGGAAGCTCATGGGACTTGCTGCAAAGACGGCGCGCATAATGGTGAACGGTGAGGAGAAAGAGATTCCTGTTGAGGATGTAAAGATCAACGATATCGTGGTCGTAAGACCCGGTGAGAAAATACCAGTTGATGGAAAGGTCGTTGATGGCCTCACAGCAGTTGATGAGTCCATGCTTACAGGAGAGAGCATACCTGTAGAGAAAACTGTGGGTGCAGAAGTCATAGGCGCTACCATGAACAAGACAGGCATGATAAAATTCACAGCTACGAAAGTTGGATCTGACACTGCACTTGCCCAGATCATTAAACTTGTAGAAGACGCCCAGACGCAGAAGGCACCGATTCAGAAA
>JAGFND010000169.1 GCA_021409285.1 Candidatus Methanoperedens sp.
AGAAATTTGCAATACTCTTGAGATGAGTGAATTTCTGGTAAAGGAATATATCGTAATAATTGAGGAACATAATAAAAAGGAGGAAAAAGTTAATGCTAATGGAATTGTGTAAAAAGTGGGACGTCAAATGTCGTCATTTCGATTTCCACTGACCCTATCGTGTTGTGCTATCTATGAATCATTAGATTCATGATCAGTTACTATTCGAAAAAAAAAAGTAGCCGGAAAAATCCAGCTACAAAACCAAATTTATGATATTACTATTGCCTTGCTTTCTGAACCGACGCCTCCGTCATCATCAGTTACATCCAATTTCACAGTATATGGTCCTGCGGCTGAATATGTATGATTGACAGTTTCAGTCACTGAATGCCCATTAGGCCATGGATATAACTGGCTTGTTGATCCGCCATCTCCAAAGAGCCAGGCAAAGGTCATATCATCCGTTCCAGGATCAGTTGCGCTTCCTGTGAAGGAAATCTCTTTACCGATCAGGGTTACTCCTGTGAGTGCGAAGTCATAAGTCTGGTGATATGAGGCTGGATCGCTCTTCTGGGTATTGAATGTGGTCATTTTTGTCTTGACGCCATCTATAATGACCCATACCGGCGTGCCTCCGCTGAAAGCTTTTTCTGTATCGAATATAAGCCTTCCGCTATACGGTTTTGACAGGTCTACAGTTGCTGTGATCGTCTTTTCCTGCTCATTCGGCGAGCCTGGCGTCCTGATGATCTTATTATCAGAAGTTGCCAGCGGATTGGCGTCCTGGATTATTTCAATCGCCACTGAGTTCCCAACCATGCCCTGTCCAGCAATTCTCAATGTGACTGGAATTGTAGCATAGTAGGAGTCTTTTATTGTAACTTTTGGCGCGACGTTATTCACGGTCACTGTCGTTGATTTAGTATCACTTACCCCAAATGTGTCGGTAACTTTCAGGGTTACTGTACCTGAATAGTCATCAGGCCATGTGTTTGAAACTATCGCACCGGTTGCATCGATCACTCCATCGTTGTTAAAGTCCCACTCATAGCTCACGATGTGGTCGCCTGCATCAGGATCCGATGAGGCTGAACCATCGAAGGTAATTGCTGAGCCTTCATCTCCGACATAAGGTCCACCTGGTGTTGCTACTGGTGGACTGTTTAGTGGTAAAGTCCATTCTTTAGTAGCTTTCTGTGAACATTCATTCTGTCCTGATTTTGCAAAGCATGCTTGTATTTCATCTGTACCAACACCGCCAGAACCCGTATAAGTAAATGTCGCGTTACCATTCGAGTCTGTAACTCCTGAGCTATTGAATGGAGAATTAGGTCCACTGATTATACTGAAGACCACGTTGGTGTTAGGCTGCGGATTACCGAGTAGATCCTTAAGATTTGCTGTTACTGTATGGCTCGTTCCAATGATGTTCGTAGCAGTCATGGGGGTCAGAGTTATTCCAACAACAGTGATCCCACAAGGCAAATTAGATGGATTGAACGGTTGCATAAGTTCCTGCACCCAGATCTTCCGTAGGGAATTTGTGCCAGCGCCCATTGTATCCATATCGAGACCATTATATAAGTAAAGTCCAACGTCGATTCCGGTCTTCGCGTATGTATGTACTGGACCTGTTGTTTGTAAAATGTTCGTACCTGACATGTCCACACACCAGTTCGGATTAAACGTTGTCATTACGTTCATATCACCCACAGCATCGGTTGACGTTGATAAGTAAGGTGCATTTATATAGTATTGGTTTGTCGGGTCATTAGATGATAATGTGTTCTCTTCGACTATTGTCAATTTGCCTGAGGCTCCCTGAGCGCCAGGGTTCGCGGTTGTGAACGAGAATGGCAGCCAGCTATAATCCTGGGTTGAGCATTCGCTATCATAGATTATCAGCTTCTTACCTGCGCTTACAAAAGCCACAAGGTCAGCTTTCGCACCTGTCGGTAAGTTATTCATATTACAGGCCATCTGAGAGCTTGCTACATTCAGAACTACAGTATCATATGACGCCAGTGTAGCTGCATTAACAGAACCTGGAGCCATGTTCGTGAAGGTAATGCCTGTCACGTCAGTACCTGAAGTAGGCAAAACCCCTCCGCTCCATATTGTCGGCCCACCTATTATGGCAACATTCACTGACTGTGAATTGGCCTGCGCTGGCAGACTGGCCAAAAGTATAGATACGCCAACCAGTAGCGTTACTAGCCACCCTCTTTTCATTGCTTTACTTAAATTTTCCATATCTTTTTCCTCCTTAATTTGCTCTTTTTGTACTGGCATGCACTCATCGCAGAAAGAGGAAATACTTATATGCCAAAGGGTCAGATTAATACCTGCAGTGAGTCGGATGACCTGCTGCAGGAAATGCCGTCAGGTATTTCCTCTCTGAAGGGTTGTGTTAACGCACAGCCTTTCAGATCTGCTCGTACTTGCTGATGTGCTTACCCGGTCACCTTTTAAGGCAGTATCCCGCACATCTCGATCCATTTAAACCTGGGTTTCATCTAAAATATTTATGAATAAGCCAATAGAATATTATTTTTTTTTTATATTTTATTTTCATTTTTTTCCTCCTAATGTAAATATAAAATAACTATTGGATTTCTTCTTAATACTGGGTTACCAAATAATCCACCATTAGCATTTCCTAGCATTCAATTTCTATATATATCTTTCTATTCTATAATATTGCACAATAATTATAATGACCTTATAATTTCTATTAGTTCAATTTCCATTTTTAACTTCTTCATCAGAAGCCGTTTCAGATTCCCAAATTATTTCTTTCTTTATTGTAAAATCTCGTTTTTGATCCCTGGTGAAATCTTTTTCAATAAGATCGCGATTAGGACTTCCAAAATATCTAATATCATCAGTCACATCCTGTCCGATGTATATCTTGCCATTAGGATATGTTATTTTATAAATCACATTCATACAAACGCCATCACTTCATACAGTATATTAAATCTATTCTTCAGAGAAATAATCCGAATCAATTTGTTTAATTTCATAAGAAACTATCTTTGAAACGCCAATATCATTTTGAATCATAAGGTTAACAAGAAGTTCTCCATCAATTAAAACAATTTTAGTGCTCCCTGTCATATCAACAGATTCTTTTGCGTCTTTAGAAAAATTGGATGCCGTTATAAAAATCCCCTTCTTAGCTCCTTTCATCTGTAAAGCCCCTATGAATTTTTGTATTTCAGGTCTGCCAACAGTCCCTTCCCATTTTTTGGCTTGGATATAAATTGTATCTAATCCCAATTTATCTTACTTAATAATGCCATCGATCCCTTCATCTCCACTTTTTCCGATAGCCTCACCAGCCTCTCTTAAAGACCCACCATACCCCATTCTTAATAATAAATCTACTACGAGTCTTTCAAAAAACTCTGGTGAAGATTGTTTGATTTTTATTAACAGATCTCCACCCAAATCATCTTTTAATTTTTGGATATTTTCCTCTATGAATTCTCTGGGCGTACCTTCTATTTGAGGAGATTGAATAAGTGATTTTATCTCTACATCCGGCTTCTTTATAGTTCTAAATTCGACAAATCCAGGAAATTGTTCAAGATATTTGGAATTAATTTCTGTAGGATTCTGTTTTAGGACATTTAGTCCTATATCAGTAATTTTAAAATATGACCTTTTGGGAGATTCTAAAAGTCCTGCCTTCTTAAGATATGTCCTAGCCCAAACAGTTCGATTGGTAATAATAGGCTGTTGTCCACTTGGTAACAGTTCTCTTTTTTCTTCCTCACTTAAATTTAATATTTTAGAAATATGCTCAATTGCTTCCCGTATCGAATGTTCTTTTTTGTCTCCTGCATACTTCAATAACGGAAGCATTATATTTTGATAATCGGGGATTGCCATATTGTACTTCCATAATTTTTATAAGATAAAAGGATTCTTATTTTCAAATGTATTTTGAATATAATTTGTTACTTGATTTATAGCTATCTACTTCTAAGGGAAAAGATGCAGCGAGGTAACCCTAAAAAAAGAAAAAATAGAATGATGGGAGTAATCCGATGCATTCTATCTAAAAGCTTGGGCTATGTCGATTATTGTCTGCTTTACTGGCGGAAATATTGTTGCAATCAAGAATATGAATAGCAATACCAATAGAGCCATTGCTAATGGTGCTATATAGGCATCTTCATTGCTTCTTAAGTTTTTACACATCGTTTTCACCTCTTTCGGGGTTATTTTTTCTTCGGAGTCTATGCTAACTCAGATGCCGCCTTGAAAAAACAACAGAACAAGTCATTATATAACTATAACATCATAAACCCGTTGTTTTAGTTATCAACTTGCTTCATTTTCCATATCAAAACCATCTATGTCGTTGTCTTTTTCAAATTTTTGATATAGTATGTATAAATTAATAGTATATCTTTATAAACTTAAACGTCA
>JAGFND010000017.1 GCA_021409285.1 Candidatus Methanoperedens sp.
AAGAACAAATTGAAACAAGGGAAGAAATCGCCAGGATCGCCCGGTACCCCATGACACAGTTGCTAAAATCAAAGTCAAGATTATTAAAGCATACCCAATCCATCAAGTTCTGTAACTATTTTCTCGACTGCTGCTTCTGTATCCTCTGGGTTCTTGCCGCCTGTTATCACAATTTTGCCAGAGCCGAACAATAGCAGGACCACTTTGGGGCTGGACGTCCTGTAAACAAGACCGGGGAATTGCTCGGGTTCATATTCAATATTCTCAAGCCCAAGACCGATAGCAACTGCATTGAGGTTTATTACTCTTCCAAGATCTGCGGATGCAACAACATTTTCTATTTTTATAGTCTTCTTTGGTTCCGTAGTATTTACCATATTCGCACCTTTATAAGGGTATTTAAACCTTTATATAGGTTGAGACGCACCTTCCGGATTCCTAAACAATTCTCTCAATGTATCTGGATTCCTGTCTGGCTTTGCTTCCTGAAGCTGATCAGAGGATACATGGGGGATGTGGCTCCGCGATCGGAAACTATAGAAGTGACCTGAGGGGAACAGCAAGTAACCCACTTTTTATAGATTGCGTGGAGCCATGCTGCTTAAGATGCGCTCATATTAGATTAATATTACTATTGTAATATGAAAAGATATGAATTTCCAGCCGGTTTCTGTATGACCTGATCGTCGTGCGGGGGTGAGACCCCGCAGCGTCGAACTCGCGAAGCCCCCGCGCCGATGTGTGACAGCAGGCGCGCTGAGACAAATCATTAGATGGTTCTTGTTTTGGTGTCGCGCCGTGGTATGACCGATAATGTTTTGGTGCGGATGGTTCTATGAAAACAGCATCCCTGGTGAGTTGAGGGGCACACGGCGCTCTGTGTCAAGTATGAGCTCCGTTCGACGTCGGCGGCGTTCCGCGAGAGATAAACAGGAGCTGGTGGGGTTGGATTGACAACGCGCGTCCGTATTTGGATGATCAATATGGAGAATACACGGTTTTCCCTGTCATTATGCTACCTCCGCCGCTACCCTGGTTGGAGGCAGCAGTGTCCCGAACAAATATGCTGCTGATTCTTTGATGGTGCCTAAGCCCTTTTTGTACCAACGCCCGAATATCTGCTCGTGTTCTGATCTGTCCACATGCAAGCTGCCGGATCTGCGTACTTTGATGAAGAGAAGTAAACGTGATCCGGCGCAGTCTCGATAAGAAAAGTCCTGAGTTTCTGTACTGAGGAGAATGCCTTGTGCTTAACCATCTTTTTCCCCGTTCTTCCTGAAACCGAACTCCCTGTTCACAAAATCTGGCGGCTCATACAACGGCGCTTTCATGTAATAGTCGGAGGTCCGCATATTCTATATCTGCTTTTGCACCACTCGCTTCTTGTTCTCCACCCATACCTTTCTCCTGTAGTACACCAGCGGGTTTTCTATCTTCTTACACAGCGCCTTCCCAGGGCAGTTGCCATTGGTTACCATGGTTGCGCATGCCGGGCATGTATATGTTATTCCAGATGCACCGTTTATGTGAGTTATCTGATAGCTGGTGGCATGCTCCTTGAAATCTGGCGATGCTTTGAATATTTCTGTCACCCTCTCTGTCGTCATCCCGATGTTGAGCAGGAACGAAGTCATACCGAAGCGCATTGTATGGGATAAGTTCACATTTGCCTGGACATCCGCTATTGTGGTGCTCATACATGGCGGAAAGCAGCCAGGGATCACTTCGCTAAGACCTTCACTGCTGAAACCCTGCTTGCTCGCGCGGGTATTGATTATCTCCCGCACTTCGGCTATGTACGGTTCCAGAGCCACCTGAATATCCTTCGGTACTTCAGGGCGCCGTCCTTCAAAGCCTCAAGTACGCGCTCTTTTCCTGTTGATCTGATGCTTTCAAAGGCTGCTTGTGTGTACAGGTCATTGGAGCCAATATCTGACTTTCTCAGATATTCCATGGCGCCGGAGGTGCAGGGAATGTTAGCAAAGTCGATGATGTCCATTATATTCTCATACTAAAACCAGAATCTACTTATCTTATTATAATAAGTATTACTATTGTAATACAACTCCCCTTATCTTCCTTGGCACTATTCCCAGTTCTCTTGCCAACTCTGCCGTCTCTGGATCGTTCAGGCGTTCCCATGTCTGATTTACCGGTAACTTCAACTTACCCTGTGGTATCAATAACTTCTTTCCGTGATACTCTATTATCGGCTTTTCAGAGCTCCTTAAGCAAAAGATATCCGGTGACCTTAACGAAAAACAGGAGGGATATGTGGATAATGTTATTACAAGCGGCAAATTCCTACTCAACCTTATTAGCGATATTCTCGATCTGAGTAAGGTAGAAGCGGGGAAGATGGAACTTGTTATCGATACGGGAAGAAGATCTGAGCAAACTATTCAATACTTTCGAGCAGCTATATTCAGGATTGGCAAGGCACTATGGGGGCAGTGGACTTGGGCTTGCTATTTCAAAGAAGCTGATCGAGCTACATGGCGGCAATATCCAGGTTGAAAGCAAATTTGGGGAAGGGTCAACATTCTCCTTTACACTTCCCATAAACATGAAAAAATATCCATTACCTGTTTGATCAATCCTATTCTATCAGTTCCATATTTCTCTTTTATTTTTGAAACGTCAGGAGAATTTATTTTGCCTATTAGAGTATCAAGACGCCTGTGAACCTGACATTTTCAAAAAACAACTTCAAAGGTTATGGCGAGATGATCGCTGCATGCATATTATGGAGTCTTGCCGGGATATTTGGAAAAATGATCATCGGTATGTCAGCACAGGGCATTATTTTCTACAGGGTGACCCTGGCATTTATTATCCTCTTCATTGTTCTATACGCTTCAGGGAACCTTGATAAGGTCAGATTGAAGGGCAGGAAAAAATATCTGATATTGTTCAGCCTCTTACAGGTTGTGACAATGGTCGCATATTTCATCTCCATCCTGAAGGCATCGGTCTCTGTTGCCGTATTATTGTTATATACTGCACCGGTATATGTGACCTTGCTATCCCCTTTTATTCTAAAAGAAAGCTTCACAAAAATTGGGATGATCGCTCTTGTAATATCAACATCAGGTATTATACTGATCGCTGATCCTGGTAAACTTGAGCTTTCAGGTCTTTCAACCGGCATAGTCGCGGGCATCCTTTCTGGAGTAAGTTATGCTTTCCAGATAATGACGTCAAAATACATCAGCACTACTTATTCCGGTTATGCTCAGGCTTTCTGGAGTTTCCTGATAGCTATAATCATCCTTTTGCCTATAGGCGTCGCCCCTGTTGAGGTGGTTACTGGCAATATCAGTTACCTTTTGCTTCTTGCGATTTTTCCGACCATACTTGCAGTTTCACTATATTTTAACGGGCTCAATAAAGTCAGGGCAAGAAGCGCAAGCATCCTGGGATTGATCGAACCCGTAAGCGCAGTTCTCCTTGCAGTTCTCATCCTTCATGAAGAGATCACAGCACTTGAATTTGCAGGCGGTGCCCTTATATTGGCAGGAGCAGCACTAGTAACAAAGGAAAGGCCAGATGAATGAAACGATCCATGAATTCTATAAGGAAGCAGGGAAGATCGCTGCGAAAGTCAGGAAAGAGGCTGTATCCAGGGTAAAAGTGGACATTCCGCTGCTTGAAATCGCAGAATACGCTGAGAACAGGACAAAAGAGCTCGGCGGAAATATCGCATTTCCATGTAATATTTCCATAAATGAGATCGCTTCACATTTCACGCCAGAGGATAGCGTGCCATGTTTTAAAAGAGGGGATGTTGTAAAAGTAGATGTGGGGGTCCATATTGAAGGCTATATTGCAGATACGGCAGAAACCACCGAGATCGGCACAAATGAACACCATATGCTTATCATGGCCTCAGAAGAGGCGCTTCTTAACGCAATTTCCTCTGTGAGGAATAAAATGCTGACAGGTTCAATAGGCAAGGTAATTGAAAAAACCATTAAAAATTTCGGTTTCCATCCTGTGGTTGCGCTCACAGGCCACAGCCTGGAACAGTATAAACTGCATGCAGGCATCACAATTCCGAATTACGGAAGTCTATTGAGCCAGAAAATAAATACAGATATGGTCTTTGCGATAGAGCCTTTCGCGACCTACGGTAAAGGCGGTATAAAATATGGAAAAGCTCATATTTTTGCAGCAAACGCACAGATAAAATCAAAAACTAACCATGAGTTAAGATGTAGATTTGGCGATCTGCCCTTCGCCAGGAGGTGGCTCAACGATTGGAATATCGAGGAACTGAATGGATTAAAGGAATACCGTGAATTGATCGAGTCAACCAATAAAATCGTTACACAATCTGAACATACGGTGATAGTAAATGAAGATGGATGTGAAGTGCTGACAAAATGATTTTTTTGATACAAAGTAATATGTTGTATGAAACATATTTATTAATGTGAACTGATGAAGAAAGATACAATCATTTACGAAGCACATAACAACCTTTATCTTAATATCACGAATAAATGCACGGCAGATTGTGTTTTTTGTATCAAACGGTATTCAGACGGGGTTTATGGCTACGATCTGAGATTGACCAGGGAACCTGCGCTTTCTGATATCATAAAAGAGCTTTCACAGATTGACATTTCACAATATGAGGAAATTGTTTTCACAGGATTGGGAGAACCGCTTGTGCGCCTTGATGATGTCCTTGAGATCACAAGATGGATAAGAACCCGCGGCTTGCCTGTACGGCTTGATACGATCGGTCATGCGAAGCTTCTATATCCTGGAAGAAACGTAGCAGAGGAACTGGCAGATGCCGGGATGAAAGTGGTCTCGATCAGCCTTAACGCGCATGATGAAGAAACGTATGATGATTTATGCAATCCTAAATTCAAGAATTCATACGGGAAAATGCTTGAATTTGCAAGAGATGTTTCAAAAAATGGTATGGAACTGAGGTTCACAGTGGTCAATTTACCGGTTGTAGATATCGATAAATGCAGGGAGATAGCTAAAGAATATTGTGCGGATCTTAAGGTGCGTGGTTATGGTGGGCCCGTTTAGAATTCGTATCATCAGTTAGAATTATTTATATGTTCATGCATCCTATCGGGTAGGAGGATAGTCTCTGAAAAAGCTATTGTGGTATTTAATCGCAGGAACGCGAGGAGGACAGACCCGCGCATTGATCCTGAAATTGCTTATAGACAGGCCATATAATGCGAACCAGTTAGCTGAAACTCTAAATATGGATTATAAGACTATACGGCACCATCTTGATACTCTTATAAAAAACGGAGTGATAACAATGGAAGGAGACAAATATGGAGCAATGTATTT
Source organism: Candidatus Methanoperedens sp. (assembly GCA_021409285.1). Classification (GTDB taxonomy): domain Archaea; phylum Halobacteriota; class Methanosarcinia; order Methanosarcinales; family Methanoperedenaceae; genus Methanoperedens. The sequence goes on from JAGFND010000017.1 coordinate 5,329, forward strand.
TATTTCCAAGACCATGGAGGCAAATGTAGATGAATTTAATCAAATTTGGGAAAAAATTGATAAACAATCCAAATAATGGTATGACGGAGGTAGTTCTATTCAGATAACGGAAGTTGCATATTATATTACAGCCGGCAACATCGTTTTATTGCTTGTGCTTTTTGTTTCATATGTTGAAATATATCGAAAGATCAGATCCAATTTTACACTGGGCCTTATTATTTTCACAATCTCACTTCTTCTCCAGAGCTTCTCTCGAGCAATTCTGCTTCTTCTGATCATTTCAAGTCCGCCTCCCCCGCAGGTATATCCGATAATCGTGAACCTGCTGGGATATAATCCGGCATATGTAGTGATCCCGGATGCGCTTGAGTTCATAGCTCTTAGCATATTGTTATATTTCACACGGGAATAAAGCCCCCAATGAATTCGTCAAAAAACAAAAAAAAAACATGGGAGATAGAAAAAGAGATAAAGGAGATAAAATCTTACCCTGATGACCTGTATCTCGAAATAATCCGGGATGTTGGATTTGAATGTGATCTCTGTGGAAAGTGCTGTACCAGTGAATTCAATGACCACGTATTCCTTCTGGATGAAGACGCCAGAAAGATAATTGAAAATATTGGCAGGGAATTTGTTCATCCTGCTCCGTATTATGATTTTTGCGATAATCTTGGCCGCTTCTATGTGATGGGCTACGCCCTCCGAACGAATTCCAGCGGCAACTGTATTTTTTATGCGAATGCCAGGTGCGAGCATTACGATATGCGTCCTCTGGTTTGCAAAATATATCCTTATATGCTTCACATGGAAGCTGATGAGGACGGCAATATCGAATGGAGACAGATTGCAGGTTTAAATGAGCATGGACTATATCACAGCGAAATAGATGAAAATATCTTAAATCAGTTGTTGATGGATGTCAAAAATTATGAATCGCTTTTCCTTGACCAGAAACTCGCTTTTGATCGCACTATCAAGGAGCATTTTCGGAAAAATGATCTGAAACACAGCCAGCAGATGTATGATAAAAAGATGCGTGAGATCATGAAAGGAAAAGATGTGGAAATATATGTGTCTTTTAAGGGTGAACTGAAAAAAGAAATAATTTCCAAACATGTTATTAACCCCGGATGATATAATGAAATAAAAATTAAATGGTGGAAGAAATTATGGGAAACGAATGTGATTATTGCGGGTTCAGGGACCCTATGCCTTTTAAATGTAAATTCTGCGGGCGGCAGTTTTGCTATAACCATCGTTTGCCTGAAGTGCATAATTGCGCAGAGCTTGCCTCATATAAAGAAAAGGTCAGAGAAAGCGGGAAATTTGAATATTTGTCCGGATTGCCAATAAAAAAACAAAAAAAACCGCTTTTCGGTCCATTGACGGGCATCTTTTCAGTAATAACGAATAATTATTCGCTGACTATCCTTTTTATTGCTACCTTCGCATTCTTTTTTGATATATTATTTCCAGGCTCGACCAGTAATCTGGAACTTTATCCCACAAGGATCCTGAGCCAGCCATGGACGCTCATAACACATATATTCCTTCATTCAGGGCCTCTGCATCTTCTTTTTAATATGATGTTCTTATTCTTTTTTGGCCCTGAACTTGAGCGAAGGATCGGAGGAAAAAGGTTCCTGATTGTATTTTTTGTATCAGGCATCATCGCAGCCATAGGATATTCTCTGTGGTCTGTTTTTGTTCTCAACTCCCCCACGCCAGCAGTAGGAGCAAGCGGCGCCCTTTTCGGGATATTTGCCTGTCTTGCTGTCCTTGCGCCTCACATTGAAGTATATATCTATTTCATTCCCATGAAAATAACGTATGCATTGATCTTTTTCGCCATGTTCGATCTTTTGTTCATCGGTTCAGGAGATGCCATAGCGCGAAGCGCTCATCTTAGCGGACTTGTCGCAGGCCTGTTATTTGGCAGGCATATCAAACAGACAGGACAGTTCATCCATGATTAAGTGGGCTAATTGAGTTCCTCAAGCATTTTTTTTCCTTTCCTCACATTATCCATTGAGAACACCTCAAGATTATAAACTCCCTTACAGTGAAGTTCTGAAAGGACTGAAAAATCGATGCACCCTTCCCCGGGCGCTCCGTGCAGGTCTCCAAAGTATTTCTCTGAGATGATCCCCGTATTATCGTGTACATGTACATGAACCACATTATCAAGTTCCTTTATGAAATCCTGCAGCTTCAATTGATCTCCCCCGCATGTGAGATTAGCATGCCCGATATCAAAAGTGGCAGCTAAATTTGGTGAATCAACTTCTTCTATTGCACGCATATATTCGCCCGGTTCACAGCAAAGGTTCAGGGGATTTGTTCCTTCCTTGTTCTCAAGCCCCAGGGTCACACCGCAATTCTCTGCAGAACGGGCAAGCCTTCCAAGGTTGCCGATCATGCGACCGAAGCATTTCTCCTTTTCCCCCGTTATTATTCCAGGATGGACTACGACCACGCTGCACTCCAATTGACCCGCAAGATAGATGCATTCTTCCATGAGTTTGAACTGCGTTTTTCCCATGCTGGCAGTGTCTACCACAAGTTCGCCAGGGTAATTTGGCGTATCGCTATAATAGGGCGCATGCATTGTGGTAAGCGTGCTGCCTGTTGAGAAGATATCACATAGTTCATTAATACGTTCTTTGATAAGCCTCCTTCCGTCATACAGGCCGAGTTTTGGAACATAAAGCTCGATGCTGTCCACCTCATCTCTTAATTGACCCAGAGGCGATGCGAAAGATGATGCTCCAATGATCTTTTTCTGAAAGACAGGTTTATTCATAGGTATAATTAAGTGTTGAAAGGGTATTAAAGAATTCCAGGATAAAAGATTTTGCATGAGCAGAAAAAAAATGATCTTTCTGGTAATTCTGGGTGCGGTATTTCTGATCGCCGGGATGTTAATGAGAAATGCCAGCTATGAATATATCGGTATCGGAACATGGATCGCAGGCATTGTTTACTTTGCGTTCAAGGATCATAAAGAAACAATAGCTCTCATTTCCGGACTGATAATACTGCATTCAGGCATAATATTGCTCCTTATTGATGATCTTTCAAATCAGGAAATGCTTGGCTTAATTGTTTTCACAGCTGGCGTGATCGTGGTACTGAATTCAGGTTCTTCAATGCATAGAAAATAAAGGAACATTCAATATTCCCTCCCCTTCGGCTCATATATCGAGATATTTACAGGTTTATAATCGAGCTCTGGCCCTTCTGGTGTGTAAGTGACCAGCGTGTGCTTGAGCCAGTTCACATCATCCCTCTCCCTGTGATCAAGACGATAATGAGAACCCCGGCTTTCTTTGCGGGCAAGGGCGCCGATACATATCGTCTCTGCAATATCCAGCATGCCTTCAAGTTCGATCGCATTCACGAGTTCCTGGTTGAAAACAGTGCCTTTATTCCTGACATTTATATTCCTATAGCGCAACCGCAATTCCCGGATCTTATCAAGCGATTCCGTCAATTTTTTCTCATTCCGGAATATCCCCACGTTTTCATCCATAGTAGCCTTCAATTCATCGCGGATCATGTAAAGCATTTCCCCTTCATTCTTATCAATCAGTGCAGAAATTCGCCTTGATTCCTCATGCACAGTTTTTTCAAATATTTCCGGCGCTTCAAATTCAGATGTTCCTGCATATTTCAATGCGTTTTCACCTGCAAGCTTCCCGAACACTATCGTCTCAAGCAGTGAATTCCCGCCAAGCCTGTTAGCGCCATGGATACTTATGCATGAACACTCACCACATGCAAGAAATCCCGGGATCGAGGTCTCACAGTTTTTATTTGAAGCGATCCCGCCCATTGAATAATGTTGCCCTGGCTGTACCGGAATCGGCTCCCTGGCCGGGTCGATATTCGCAAAGTCCATCGCTATCTGCCTGATCCCTGGGAGGCGTTCCTTGATCTTTTCAAGTCCTAAATGCATGAGTTCAAGGTTTACATAACCTCCTTCAAATCCCCTGCCTTCATTTATCTCGGTCTCTATCGCACGTGCCACAATATCCCGCGGCGCAAGGTCAAGCAAGCGGGGAGAATAACGTTCCATGAAGCGTTCGCCGTTTTTATTTTTCAGGATACCTCCCTCACCCCGGGCGCCTTCTGTGATAAGGATATTCGTTCCGTAAAGTGTGGTCGGGTGGAATTGCACAAATTCCATATCCTCAAGCGCAGCTCCGCAGCGATATGCAACAGAACACCCGGATCCGGTATTTATTATTGAGTTTGTTGAACGCCTGTATATCCTCCCATAACCGCCCGTTGCGAAAATCACAACCTTTGCATGAAAAGCTTCTATCTGTCCTTTCGCAATCGAATAACCCACAACACCACAGCATCTGCCGTTATTTACCGCAAGCCGTGTTACCAGCCATTCTTCATAAAACGTGATGCCTTTTCTGCGCGCCTGTTCATACATCGTATGAAGTAAAGCATGACCTGTCCTGTCCTGTGCATATGCAGTGCGTGGAAATCCGGCGCCTCCGAATGGACGCTGGGCAATTCTTCCATCATCGGTTCTTGAAAAAAGTGTTCCCCATTGCTCCATCTCGATAACCCGCTCCGGAGCATCCCTGCAAAGTACCTCTACAGCATCCTGGTCGGCAAGATAATCGCTGCCTTTTATGGTATCGAATGAATGATCCTGCCACCTGTCATTACCTCCAAGCGCTACATTAATACCACCCTGCGCAGCAACCGAGTGTGAACGTAGCGGGTGGACCCTGGATATTACAGCAGCGTCAGCCCCTCCCAGGGATAAAGCAGCGCGCAACCCTGCTAAACCCCCGCCCACTATTATGATATCATGCTTAAACATAGCTATACCCAGGTAAGGCTTGTGTAATAAAAGTAGTCTTTTGTCATGCCAAATATTTTATATAATGAAGACAAGAAACTATGGAATTCGGATTATGAAATTCAAAATAAAAAGATTTGACGGGGAAAAAACGTGGTTCGATAATTTTGAAATAAAACACAAACCTCATATGTCCGTGCTTGAGGCGCTTTTCCAGATACAGGATGAGCAGGACACGTCACTTGCATTCAGATATTCATGCCGTGGCGCAGTGTGCGGCTCGTGCGCCATGTTCATTAACAAGAAACAGAGGCTTGCATGCCGGACCCAGGTATCTGAAATCGCCGGTGAGAAAGTACTTGCCATATTGCCGTATGGACCTGTTGCAAAGCCTGTAATAAAGACAGGTGATGATATCATTGTCGAACCTCTACCAAATCTACCTGTAATAAAAGACCTGATAGTGGATATGGATCCGTTTTTCAGGCATTATGAAGCAGTAAAGCCAGGATTTGAACCAGAACATCAAGAATCAAAGGAGGCATCGATGTCCCAGGACGACGTAAAGAAAGTCGACAGGTATGCAGCCTGTATACTTTGCGCTCTCTGCTATGGGGCATGTCCTGTTTCCGCAAGGGATAGGGATTATCTGGGTCCAGCAGCCCTCGCAAATGCATGGCGTTTTTATGGTGATACCAGATATCACGCTAAAGAGGAGATGTTAAAAAGGGTGAATTCAAAAACCGGTGTTTGGGCATGTGATGAGGTTTACCGCTGTGTTGAAGTCTGCCCCAAGCAGGTACCGCCCACCAATGCTATAACGGGTTTCATGAGAAAAATAATCTTACATGAAATGAAACACATATTCGGGTGAACATGGAAAAAGAAAGGGCCTACGGAACGGGTATGTGGGCATGGTTGCTCCAGCGTGTCACAGGATTATTGTTAGTGTTTTACCTTTTATTGCATATTTTGTGGGCGCATGGGATTAAGACGCCATTCAGTTTCATGTTCATTGAGTTCAAAACCGCGGTCTTAATAATGCTTTTGCTTGTTCTGCCACATGCATTGAACGGCTTTCGGGTTTTTGCAATAGACCTGGGTATCGGGGAAAAAACACAGAAACTCTTATTCTGGGCGCTTGTCCTTACAGGAGTTCTTGTAATAATATGGGGTGTACCTTAAAACCTGGATCAGGATATCGCTGAAATGAGGTTTAACAAAACCTCATATCTTTTTTATCGCTGTTGCGATTACCGGGGCAGCACTTACCATGCTTACTCCTTTTTCAATGGTATCGGTTGCAATTATACCTTTTACCCCGGCTTTGTATAATCTGAGCATTGCATTGCTTGAAAAGACAGGATGCACACATGCCGTGTATACCTCATGTGCCCCCTGTTTTCGCAGTAAAGAAATAGTTTCTGCCATCGTTCCGCCAGTGGAAATGATGTCATCAATAATGATAACATCCCTTCCTTTCACCGCAACATTCTTGGGTCTTATGGTCACAGTCTCTCCGCTCAGGCGCGTCTTATCAAGGAAATCATAATCAAGCCCCAGATCATTTGATGCGTTCATGGCAAGTCTTATCGCGCCGTCATCCGGAGCGATTATTATCGGATTTACGAGGCCCATGTTCTTTATGTATTTGCCGATAACAGGTGTTGCGTCAAGATTCACTGCTTTTGCATCAAAATAGTCAAGTATGCTTTCATTGTGGATATTGATAGTATAAACAGTATCTGCTTTGACAGCCCCCGCGATCGCCCGGGCGCTTATCGGTTCACCTTCCTTGAATTTCTTATCCTGCCGCGCATATCCCATGTAAGGGATGACTACCGTAATATGTGATGCGTCACAGCTTGCATCTATCAACTGAAGAAGGGCAATGAAATCAGAATCCGTAACTGTGCTCTGGATAATTGTTATGCTGCCTGAAATTTCATCTAAAACGCGTGTATATAATTCTCCGTCCGGGAATTTCTTGATTTCGCTGACAAGCAGTTCCACTTTTATTTCTTCGGCTACTCTTCCTGAGAGCAATTGAGAAGCAGGGCCGCCAATTATCTTCATTAGAATACCTCTGGCCTGTAATGGATAACAGGAATATAAAGTATTATTGTTTGGTTCTTTTTTGACAAATATTTCTTATTTTATTTATAATGTAATGTATTATCGTTATATTTATGTACTGCTTCATCTAATTTGAACCCGCCGCAGATATGGCAAAATTTATGGTCAATCCGGGTGTTCAATCGTCAGGAACAGATGGTTCTGCACTCAAAATGCAAAAATATATGACAATGCGGTTTAATGAATTATATCATGTACTCATGGGAGAATAAATATGACGCTATTTATTGAAATTAAAGACCTTCGTGTTGGCTTTGACGGAATTGACGTCCTCAAGAATATAAACCTCGAAATAAAAGAAGGAGAAATTCTTGGGATATTGGGAAAAAGCAGCGCTGGAAAATCTATTCTGATGCACGTCCTGAGAGGAGTGGAGGCTTTTGATGACATATCCGGAAGTGTATTATACCATCTTGCCCGATGCAGCAAATGCGGCTTTATCGATCGCCCGAGCAAAGTGGGGACCGCATGCCCGAAATGTAATTCCAGTTTTGTGAAGCTTGAGGCTGATTTTGTTAAACTTGGCATCCATGACCCCGTACGAAGGGATATAACCAGAAGGATCGCAATAATGCTCCAGAGGACATTTGCATTATATGGTGATGAAAGAGTCATCGTGAATGTCATGAACGCGCTCCAGGAGATCGGTGAGCTCGGCCCAAATGCTATAAATAAGGCAGCAGATCTTCTTGATCAGGTCAATCTTTCAAACAGGATGATGCACATTGCTAGAGAACTCTCAGGCGGTGAAAAACAACGTGTTGTCCTTGCAAGACAACTTGTTAAGAACCCTATGCTGCTGCTTGCTGATGAACCTACGGGAACCCTTGACCCGAAGACCGCCCAGATTGTTCACGAAACCATATTGAATGCGACAGAAAATCTCAAGATGTCGCTTATTATTACTTCCCACTGGCCGCATGTCATTGAAGAACTCTCACACCGGGCTCTCTGGCTTGATGAAGGCAAGATCGTAAAGATCGGCGATCCGCATGATGTTGCAACCGAATTCATGAAAGAAGTCGGAGATATAGGCGAGCAGGAAAAGATAGAGATTGGTCAGCCAATAATCCGGGCACGTGAACTGAAAATGACTTACTTCTCCCTTGACAGGGGGATTGTCCGGGCTGTAAATGATGTCAGTTTTGATGTCAATGAAGGGGAAATATTCGGTTTGATCGGTGTCAGTGGCGCAGGAAAAACCACAACATCAAAGATCATTTCCGGATTGATGCGGCCAACGTCCGGTTCCATTGACGTGAGGATCGGTGATGAATGGATAGACCTCACGCAGCTTGGTCCTGACAAGAAAGGCCGGGCAACCAAATATATCGGACTGCTACATCAGGAATACAGTTTGTATCCTCACAGGAATGTTATTGACAACCTTACAGAATCCATAGGTCTTGACCTCCCGGTTGAACTTGGAGAAAGAAAAGCGATACATACACTCATGACGGCTGGTTTTACAGAGAAAAAGGCAGCTGAGATACTTGTAAAAATGCCGGATGAATTAAGCGAAGGGGAAAGACACAGGGTAGCTATGGCACAGGTGCTTATCAAAGAACCCAGAATACTTATTTTTGACGAACCTACAGGAACAATGGATCCGGTGACAAAGATCGAAGTCGCCAGATCTATCCTCCATGCAAGGAAAGAACTCGGTGAGACTTTCGTAATTGTATCACACGATATGGATTTTGTTGCCCATGTATGCAATAGGGCTGCATTGATGCGGCTTGGCAAAATAGTAGATATCGGGGATACCGACTCTGTTTTGTCAAAACTTTCCGAAAAAGAGCGAGAGGAAGCCCTGGAAGGAATAGCAAAGGAACTGAAATAGGCATTTAATTACAGGAGTTACGTGATATCAATAGAGGTCAACGGGCAAAAATTTGAATTAAAAGACGGTTCGAACCTGAAGGATGCTATTGACATTTCAAAAGCGCTTTACATCCCCGGCACAACCATCGGGATATTTAAAGCTGGTATGGAAAAAAAGGAAGCTACTTCAGAATATAAAATTTTCACGACAAAAGGCGAATTCAGGATAGAATTGACTGGTGATACGACATTATGGACAAAATCCAGCCACGAATTTGCCGGTATCAAAGCCCACTGGGAAACCAGCAATTCTATTGCTTTCGGGCCTTTTGAGACAGATCTGATCCCTGAACGAACAGCCAGAAAATTCAATCGGTTTGATGTTTTTTTTGGCACAGGCGGATATGATGCTAAAAATTCGTACCTGTTGATCTCAAGAGATAAACACACAACCGATTATGGTGGCCCCAGAGAAGCTGTGGTCGCAAAAGTAATAAGCGGAAAAAGCATTATCACAAAACTTAGACAGAGCGATTCTATAATACGAATTGAACCTGTTATTAAATGGGAAACGCTTCATGAAAAAGCTTCCACGAACGATCTTTTAACAGTTCTCGAAGAAGGTATGAGGATTTTCACATATTTTAAAGTCGATCTATCTGATGAATCTCCCGAAGGAGCAGAACATTTCCTGGCACTTATTAGAAAAAAGTTTTTCAAGGTAGATACTTTTTCCAATTCATTTATTTCTGATGATGAGCTAAAAGGGGAAGGATGCGTTTATGAGCACTGGGACGCCCGCTCCGAAGGATCTGTTGCCACCCGAACTGATGGCCTGGGGAATGGACGGATATATATCTACAAAGAAGACAGGACATCAAGCGCGGTGCACAGCGTTGCAGGGATGGTTTCACAGGGTATCGAACTCATAAAGATCGCACCACAAGGGAGCTCCCTGGCTGTTATTTCCAATCCTGAGCGTATAATGATACTCGGGACAGGCTTTGACACCGCTGAAAAAATGCTTTCTGCAAGGGGAATAAAACTGGAAAAAAGAGGTTATACCGGAGAAGATGCAATAATTGTAGAGCAGGAACCTGATACAACGATCGAGATCATAAAAGAAGGTATGGTAACAGGTCTTGGTGTAAAGTCTGAACAGATCATAGATGTCAGGTTCTATTATGACCTTGCGCCTGCAACACTTGATTTTTTCAGGCATTCCCTGCGTCTTAAAGATCGCCCACTGGGACCTCTGCCCCTTGTTTATACATACGAGAATACCTTCCTTTTCAAATCTGAAAAAGAGGCAGAGGCATACAAAGAGATCAATCCTGAGAACGTTCCAAAAACAAAAATCATGGCCGGAGATATCGGGGTTACGAACCAGGCAGCAAAACGCTATGGCATGATAGGCGTCAAGCTGATCAGCGATGAAAAGTATGGACCTACAGGGGAGAAATTCGAATGTACTAATATTATAGGTAAAGTGATCGATCCCAACCGACTTAAAGGGTTTAAAGCAGGCGATGTTGTTTATATAAGAGAGGTCTAATAATGGACACATTAACCAAAATGGTAGTGATAAATTCAGAAAAAGTACTGCCAAGCGATATTGTTATCAAGCTTTATCAATCTAAAGCGGATGTGATGATAAAAGAAACGTGTTTCGGGGTAATTGTATCCGGGGAGAGATCTGTCGTTAATACACTCCTTGATGAGATTCGCAAAATGGACCCTTACGGCATATTCATAAAAGAGCGGGGATTGGCGCCAGGTGAACAATATAGATGCAGGGCGACAAGGCGCGGAGGGGCAAGACCGGGATTCCATTCCATTGAAACCGAGAATAAAATGTTGCCCCTTATTGCAGCAGCATTGAAAGCACTGGATAAAGGTGAAATTCCAAAACAAAAGCAGCGGAAGAAAAAACTTGACGTGGAGAGATTTAAGGAAATTATTAAACAAACTGAGGTATCATAATGAAGGTTTTTATTTACCCGACAAATAGTCTTGTTCTTTCAGATCTAGTTGAACGCTTTGGTCATGAGCCGCTGGCAATAATGCAGGAGATAGGGAAAAAGGTGAGGACACAAAGCCTTGATTCTCCGCCAATTAACATCACTCCTGAAGACCCGAAACTGGGGCTTAAATATGCGGCTGTTGAAGTCCCTTCGGGGGTAAGAGGACGCATGTCCTTATTTGATCCGCTTATTTCAAATGCAGATGCTGCTATCGTTGTTCATGATCCAGCACCGTCTTTTGGATGCATGGGATGCGCAAGGACGAATGAACTTGTAAATTTTCTTATCAGGGCAAAAAAGATCCCACTTCTTGAACTCGATTATCCATCATCAGAAGATGATGCAAAAGAGTTCGTATACAAGATTTCAAGATTCCTGAAATCCCTTACGGAGGGAAAGAAATGACATCATCCGAAAACCCAGTGCGGATAGCCGAGCTTTCATGCGGTCTAGAGTATAGCGGCATCCAGAAAGAGATAGAATCGGCAACAAAGCAAGTTAACGCTGTGATGGTCTATCCTGAAGTGGACATTTCGGACATAGACAATATTGAAGAAGAGTTTGGATTGAAAGTCGCAAGTCCTGATCTTAAGCTCATGATGGCGCGTGCAAAGGCGATCGTGACAGGAAAAGTACACGTAGATGCGGTTTTTGTGGCAACATGCTTCAGATGCGCAGAAGCGGCTATCGTGAGAAGCGAGGTGCGACGGTATATCCATGAGCATACAGGTATTCCTGTTATCAGTTATTCCTTCACGGAAAGAACAACTGCAGGAACTCTTCTTACAAGAATGGAAGCGCTCACAACGACAGCGAGGCGAAAGAGCCTTCTTGCAAGAGATAAACAGAGCGGTCTCACTGCCGGGATAGACTCTGGTTCGACAACCACAAAAGCAGTTGTCATGAAAGATAATAAGATAATCGGAAAAGGCTGGGTTCCCACGATAAAAGTGCTTGAGAGCGCAGAAGAAGCATATGAAAATGCGTTAAAAGAAGCTGGTGTCGACCGAAAAGATATTCAGGCCCTTGGCACAACCGGCTACGGGAGGTTCCTGCTGGGTGAACATTTCAAAGCCGACCTTATCCAGGAAGAGATAACGGTCAATTCAAAAGGCGCGGTGTATCTTGCGGATAAACAAAAAGGGACGGCGACTGTTCTTGATATAGGGGGAATGGACAATAAAGCGATATCAGTGATGGATGGTATTCCAGGTATGTTCACTATGGGAGGTATCTGTGCAGGCGCATCAGGCAGGTTTCTTGAAATGACAGCTAAGAGACTTGGCGTTAGCATCACAGAACTTGGCGCTCTTGCGGTCAAAGGAAATGCCCAGAATGTCAAAATGAACAGCTATTGCATCGTTTTCGGGATCCAATCGCTTGTGAATTCACTCGCTACTGGAAGTAAACCAGAGGATGTAGCTGCCGCAGCCTGTCACAGCGTCGCAGAACAATTATTTGAGCAGCAGTTGCAGGAGATCGATGTGAAGGAACCTGTTATAATGGTAGGCGGCACATCACTGATTGAAGGACTGCCAAAGGCAGTTGAGGAATTGCTCAAAGTGAAAGTCATTGTTCCTGAGAATGCACAGTATATAGGAGCTGTAGGAGCTGCTTTGCTTGCATCAGGTTTCATTTCCAGATAGAGGACCACAATGGAACAGCTTGAGACATTTATCGTAGAATCTCCTGATGCCACAGGGGCCAAAGCCACGAAGATCCTGATCCAGGATTCACTGGCCGATCTCTCATTGAATCGCGTTATAGGGAGGCTAAAGGTCTTTGTGGATCCGGTAGAACCGGTTTTCATTTTTACCGCGCTTTTGCGTCTGGGCAGTCCTGCCGTCAAGCTCAAAGATTTTGCAATAGTGGATATGGGAACTCTGGGTAAAGACGAGGTAAAGATAGAATTGCAGCGCGAAACATTCGCGGTTAAATTGCTGAATAAGCTATGGGCAAAATACGGAAAAGAAAATATCGAGCAGCCTGATAAGAAGATAATCATTGTAAAAACCGACCCTATGAAAGAACTGGATGTCCTGAAGGAACTCGTGATCGAAGAGCCGCAGGCTGAAGTCCTCGACCGGCTGATAGATGCTGTTGCCCTTCGCATAATCCCGGAAGGTTTCAGGGTACGAAAACATGAACTTTCGACATCACATATTCTTTTTGTGGCTTCTGAGGATACGCTTAAACCTGAATGGATCGCAAAAGCAAAAGATATGTTAAATTCCCTGCGGAGTGAAGATAATGCTTGAGCCGATAAAATATGTGGGCGGTGTGTACAAACATAATCACCTCATCGAACTCGTGGAGGACCTTGGCGGGTATATTCTCCAGAAAAATGTCATGCAGACTGAAGTCGTGCTTCTCATGCTTGTCCCGATGATTGACATGCCAATAGTCGAGGCAAAGTCAAAAGAGCTTCTTGGGAAACTTACAAGAGCTCCTCTTACCGGCACTGAGATAGCAACTGTGGCGCCAACGCTTGCGTTTCATCATCTTCCGCATCTTGATTGTGATATAGCCGAATTCTTGAGGCAGCATGGCGCGAAAACCAATATGGTAGGCCTTGCGCGTGGTGTCGGAAAAAGGATATGCCAGGTCACGGCATATGAACGGGATCTTATCAACGAGCACGATCTAGCTGTTTTCATTCTTGGGAATTATGAACACTGTATTATCGAGAAATCAAAACGCCTTTATGAAGGAATTGAAATACCAGTCGTGGTAACAGGTGCACCTGAACTCAGGACAGAGGATGTTCCAAATGCTACGGCTTACGTGGGCAGCTTCGGCAGGATTCTTCATCATATGCGCCATTCTGAGGAACTGAGAACGCTTGATAAGCTTGCACTGGTAATTGGTAACGTCCTTGATGATGTGCGAAAGGAATTGGCAAAAGATCCCCCGGCAGTCGCCCCGCCGCGCATCAAGAAAGAAATAGAAGAGCAGATACCGGAAATCAATGACAGCCTGCATCCGTTGCCTATAGCTTTGCAGATGAACGGTGCGAGAGTGAAATTGCCTTATGAAGAATATCATGAGCAGGTCGAGAACATAAAATTCGTGGAAGGAGTGACACTGAAAGAGGTGGCGCTGGTGCTTCCATCAAAGATGAGGAATTTTATTCTGATAAAGGCACTTCCAAAGAGCGAAACAGGTTTTGTGATATGAAAGGTTTAATTTCTTTTCAATTGGAATAAGATAGAATGAATTATCATATGTTCAATTTCATCAAATATGCATTCTCTCCATCATTGTAATATTTCTCGATAATTCCGGCCTGGATAAATCCATGCCGTTCATAGAATTTCTTAGCTCTTATGTTGCTTACCCTTACTTCAAGTATGATCTCAACCGCTCCGGCCGTCTTGAAAACATTAATTAGCTCTTTTAAAAGAAAACTACCGATCCTGCGGTTCTGGTAATCCGGATGTACTGCGAGAGAGAATATGCGTCCTCTCTTTTCTGACTCCAAGAAGCCAACAATAAAGCCTATAACTATCCCGTTGATCTTTGCTACGATAAAACCATCAGAACACGTCTCATAAAACTTCATATAAAAATAGGGGTCATGCTCATCGAATGCTTTTCGTTCGATTTCAATGACCCATGGGAAATCCTTCGGTTCGAATTTTCTGATGAGGATCAATGTGTCACCTTGGTATAGAAGACTGGAAATAGAGCTATTCTTGTATTTATCATAACAGCCGCCTTAAAGAAATTCCCTCATTATCACAAACAAGGAAGTTCCCTGAATAATCTTCAGGAAGCGAACACAGATTGGCAATATCCAGTTTATCCTTAAGCTGCGATAAGATACTGATATAACTTTGCAATTTTTTTATCTCATATCTCTTTAGCAAGAGACCAGCCTGATCTGCGATCTCTTCTGCAATTTTGTCTTTACCCCCCTCGCAGTGCATTATATCCAATCCCTTTTCATCCATAAAGAATGGATAACACCGGCAGATCATCGGGCGGTATTTGTATATGGCGCAGGAACCACCTCTATAAAATACACAGTCTCCAGCATCATTGCGCTTCAATATCCATCCGATCACCCAAATGTTATCGCCGTCGGACAGGCAAGAATATATATCGGGTAATGCTATTTTATTCCACTCATTTCCTGTCCCTTTTATAATTCTTCTTATATCTTCCGGGAAAATAGAGATCGCATTTGATGGGCGTGAAATGTCTTTTGTTATCCTGATATCAAAATTATACCGGCAGCACCACCCGCATCGAGCGCATGAGCAGCCGGAATTAAGTAAAGCTGATGCATATAGTGATGAGTCTACCTGGATCAGGTACTCGATCCTGCGCCTTATAGAGGCAATATCCATGAATAGAACTTCTTAGACCTGAAATATATATCCTCCTATTGAATATAGTATTTCTTGAACATCATGGCATGGATCCCGCTTATCCCTAAGAGTCTTATCAGCATCCTGATATCTTTTCCGTCAGGCTGAGTGTGCTTTATCATCGCCTCACCTTTGTAGAATATCCTTCCACCTTTCATATTCGCGCCAACAAAACCTTTTGACTTTCCATAGATTATGAGGATCCCATCCCTCATATATGCACCTGCGAACTCTTCCGTATCATTCACGATGACAGATCCTCCATTTAGCAGTACGCCAGTATTCTTTCCTGAGTCACCTTCAACATGAACAGATCCCCGTTTCATCAATATTCCTGTACTCATCCCGGCATTTCCCTCAATCACGATCTTCTTTTCAGAATCAAGTCTTGCAGCAACAGTGTCCCGGATGAGCCCATCATTGATGAGCAGGGTATCTCCTTTCATGATATTGGGTAAAATGATCTTATCATTCCTCCCTCCCTGTAGAATATCAGTGATCGAACGATATTTTCGAAAGCCTTTGCGATCCGATTCCACTTCAATAACATTTCCCAGGGGCTGCTTTACAGAACCTTTTACAAAAATAGCTCCCGATAGCATACTGATACCCATCCTGCTATCTACATCACCCTCGACTATAATGGAGCCAACTTTCAGAGACCTGCCATTTCCGCCGAAGAACTTAAGATCTACTCCCAGACTGCTGCCAAGCCTGCGTCCTGCATTTCCTTTGATATATACATCCTCACCTTTTTTTAATAAGCTAACAATATCAGAATAGGTCAATGATGATCCCTGCTGGTCAGGAATAACACCTGACGGGTCAAGTCTTTTGCCTTTATGCTGCCAGTAGAAATCATATGTAAAATCACACAGGCAATCAACAGATCGAGACAGAATAAGCTCCATATGTATCCATATCACTCTCACATTATTTATTAACATTTGGGGTTAATTTGGGTATAATATTGGAAAATTGCTATAAGTAGTTCACGACATTTATTAATATAGAGGAACCTGAAATCCTATCCTATCCTATCCAAAAAAAAAATTTCTTTTTTTGGTTCCTCGATATTTCCTTTATATTCTCATTCCATTGAATTTCTCAGAAGAGATCGAATGGAATAGCATTCATACTACCCACAATTTTTTATTGAGCGAAAGTTTATCTGAAATCAACATCCTCCATATGATGGGAAAAATATGCCAAAAATAGTTGTTGTATATCTCAGTACATCAGGAAACACAAAAGCGATGGCCTGCGCCATCGTTGAAGGTGCAATTTCAAGGAACGTTGATGCAGTCGCAATGACTTTCCATGAAGCAAAGATGGAGGACATGAAATCAGCCGATGCCATTGCTGTTGGTTCCTCGACTTTCAATTACAGGATGCTCCCGCCCATGGAAAAGTTTATCGATGGACTCGCAAAAGTCAATGCAAAAGGCAAGTTCGGTGCAGCTTTCGGCTCTTATGGCTGGAGTGGTGAGGCACCTGTGATGATTGCTGAAAAGATGCGTGAGATCGGGATGAAAGTGATCGATCCGGTGCTTCGTATACAGTATGCTCCTTCTGAGAAAGATCTCGAGGAGTGCAAGCGACTGGGTAAGGATCTCGCGAATAAGCTAAAGCCTGCGAAGTAGCGACTGTATA
Organism: Candidatus Methanoperedens sp.; assembly: GCA_021409285.1. Classification (GTDB taxonomy): domain Archaea; phylum Halobacteriota; class Methanosarcinia; order Methanosarcinales; family Methanoperedenaceae; genus Methanoperedens. The sequence goes on from JAGFND010000017.1 coordinate 22,170, forward strand.
AAAAGAGTTGCCTGATTTTTTTTGATCCGTGTTATACGTTCTAATATTTAGTTAAAACAGGAGAAATCCATATAATCTCTATTGAAAATCTCATAAAGGCATTTGGTGCCAATATTGTTCTCAGGAAAATAAACCTTAGGATAGAAACTGGTGAATTCCTGACGATCTTTGGCCCTAACGGAGCGGGAAAGACCACTCTTATAAAAATAATGTCCACTCTTGTCAGCCCGACTTCGGGAAAGGTGCTTATCGACGGTATCGATATCAAAGAGAAACCTATCGAGATCAGGAAAAGAATTGGCGTGATCTCGCATGAAACTTACCTTTATCCTGAACTCTCAGCGGCAGAAAATCTCAGGTTTTTCGGTAATATGTACGGGGCAGATGATCTTGAGCATAGAATAACCGATCTGCTGGAGCAGGTCGGCATGTCTTACAGGAAAAATGATCGGGTAAGGACATTCTCACGTGGAATGAAACAGCGCTTATCGATAGCCCGGGCACTTATACACGACCCTCCGATACTTTTTCTCGATGAACCCTACACAGGGCTTGACCAGCATGCAAGCGCCACATTTGACAGGATTCTTTCGGGAACGAATGCTCATGACAAGACACGAGTCCTTATTTCGCATGATATCGAACGTGGGATCTCCATGTGTGATAGGGCGATCATTCTTACAGGCGGGCATATTGCCCACGAAATGACTGAAAGCGAGATCACTGATCTCCTGAAATGCAGGGCCGTATATGAAACCCATGTGGAGGAGAGCAAATGAAATTCCTGGAAATTGCGAGAAAAGACCTTCTGGCAGAGTTCCGTACAAAGCAGATGCTTAATTCCATGATGATCTTTGCGCTTCTTGTGATCGTAATATTCAGTTTTGCCTTCGGGACCGAATCCTCGATTTTGATACCTGTCCTGGATAAAAAAGTCATTGATCTTCTGGCACCTGGGATGCTGTGGATATCCTTCACTTTTGCAGGGATGCTTGGTCTTTCAAGGTCGTTTTCAGGTGAAAAGGAAGAAGGCTGCCTTGAGGGTCTGAAGCTGTGTCCTGTGGACAGAAGCGAGATATATAATGGAAAAGTGATCTCCAATGCAGTTTTGATGTTCCTGATGGAACTTATAACGATCCCGGTATTTATTGTTCTTTTCAGTTATGATATCAATAATATTTTCGGGCTTATGGTGGTGGTGTTCCTCGGGACCCTTGGATTTGTATTTGTCGGAACGCTTCTATCCGCGCTTACCGTGAACACCCGGACCCGTGAACTTTTGCTCCCTGTGATCCTGTTCCCTGTCATGATACCTGTCATACTTTCGGCTGTAACTGCAACAGGGACAATTCTGGCATCCGGGGGACTTTCAGATATAGCAGGAGATATTCAGATCCTGGCGATTTATGATATAATATTTTTTATAGTGGCGCAGATGGTTTTTGAATATACGATCGAAGATTGAAATGATGGAAGATGCGGTAAAAGAGACTGGAGACGGGGTGATACTTGACCTTGAGATATCACCTGGTTCAAAAGAAACATCTGTGCGCGGCTACAACCGGTGGCGAAGACGCATTGAGATCAAGCTGTCCGAACGGGCGCAAAAAGGTAAGGCCAATGAGCAGCTCATTTCGTTCTTATCAGAATTATTCGATGTGCATTCAAGGAATGTAGAGATCATGACAGGTATGACCAATAGTAAGAAAACAGTGAAGATATCGGGGAAAAAAGCGTCAGATATTCTGACGGTCCTGAAAAAATGAATATAAAGACCATTGAAGACCTTGATCGCCTTGAAAAGGTAGAACAGCTCATTAATGAGCTTCGGGCACTTGCCGAAAGTGGAGCTATTATCGTAGTCGAGGGGAAGAAAGATGTAGATTCGCTTCATTCCCTTGGTATAAATGGAGAGATCAGACAGGCTTCCCAGCAGCCGCTTATTCACTTTGCTGAAAGTTTGTCCAAAAGTGGAAAAAAGATAGTCCTGTTGACGGACTGGGATGAAAAAGGGGGTATGATATCAAAGAAGATCATAATGCATCTTATGCCTTTTGGCATCGCTCCGGATACAGATATCCGAAAAAGGATAAGCATACTTGTGAAAAAAAGGATAAAAGACATCGAGAGCCTGAATAATTATGTAATGAAACAGAGAAACAAAAGGCTTAAATTGAAGTATGGCTTTTAAGAGTCGGATCAAGCCGCCATAACTCAGTTGGTAGAGTGCCTGGCTGTTAACCAGGATGTCACAGGTTCGAGCCCTGTTGGCGGCGTTTAGTGTTTGAATAGTTATTAAGGGCATCATGCAATTTCAGGGGCCTGTAGCTTAGTCAGGTTAGAGCGCCCGGCTCATAACCGGGCGGTCACCGGTTCAAATCCGGTCAGGCCCATAACTCAAATTCCATCGCACGATGCCGGGCGCTCCAACTATTTCTATCAAAACCAAACAAATATATGTAAAAAGATATTCCCATGTATTAATACCAAAGATTTTGAGAAGTCCCTCAGACTGCAAAAAAGCCGTCCGAGAGGACAGTGAAAAACCATATCCTAAATTGAAAAATAATATAAAAGTGTGAATTTTGTTTTACAACGCCACTATCTCTGCTATTCCCTTTAAATCACATACCTGCTCATGATTATAAACATAGAGCGGGTAAACTAACCGAAATACCAAAGATGTGAACATCGGCACGATGTTATGTTTTGACAAAACAGAATCATGCGGTATCTGGTTTGAATTTTCCAGAAACGGGAGAAAAATATATTGCAAGCACTTATATCTTCAGATTGGAATGATATATGCAAAACAGTTCTAAAATTATAAGGTCTTAAAATGGAATGGTTCGCAGTAATTAAAGGGGAGATTTTCGATCTTGAAGAGTTATCTAAATCTCTCAATTCACCAGAACTGTGCATTACAAAGGAAAAAGAAGAATTTATTCTAAAATCTACAGATTTTAACTTGTTAAAAGACGCAGATGATGTACGAAATAAAGTCAATGAGATTCTTTCTCTAATTAATGGGGGTGCCAGCTTAGCTTTAGGAATGCGAAAACCTCTAGTAGGGCTAGAGTTGGCAGAATTAATGATGATGGGACAACCCATGGATTTGTTTCCATTTCAGAGACTGGAAATCTGCGAGATAGTGTGAGTATATCTGCTACAGAATCAGAAGGAACTATTCAAGAGATTCATCAGGCAGATCCAATCCCAAAATGGGTTACTGCTGCAAAACATAATACAAATGTTACTAAAGCTCTTCGGCTTTTTGGCGCTGGCACACATGACTGGGTAAGCCTTTATCGTATCTATGAAGTAATTGAGAATGACGTTGGGGGTAAGTCTAAAATTATAAAGAAAGGGTGGACAACCGATAAAGCAATTAGACGTTTCAAGTACACCGCCAACAGTCCTGGTGCAATTGGAGATGAAGCACGCCATGGTAACCAGAAAGAACCATCACCTAAAGATCCGATGGCACTTTCTGAAGCAAAGTTTTTAATAGAGACTATTCTCCATAATTGGCTTCGCTTAAAAGCAGGACAGTCTTAAAAATTTTGCGCTTCCTTAAAAGCTTTCGGCAACTCAACCGTAACTTTGCCGCCGTTTTATGGTTTCCAAACCCAAGGAAGCAGAGAAAAGATAATCATGTTGTCGAGAGCAAGATATGCATGCAAGAGAGAGGCAATAGAAAAGAAAATTGGAAATGAGACGCATTAATTTTGCTTTAGTTCGAAAAAATCCTTGTCATCAAAATAGGCAGCGCGGATATTTTCCAATGGAATACCAGTTCTTTTGTTTATAGCTAGCCTATAAAGGTATATCTGGTGCAGAGATTTTACAGGGTTGAATTTTGCATCAGGCTTATAATCCAAAATCCAGATTTTATCCCAGCGGATCTGTAAAAAATCAATATGGCCACAGATCGTGTCAACGATATTGGTTGCACGATTCATAGAGCGACTTGCCGATGATATGAGGCAGCAATACATTTTCAGCCCTCAAAGTTTCTAATAGCCTGGGTATTGTTAGGCAGGAATATGTCAATGATTCGAGACGACAACTTTGTTTCCATGGACATCATATAAAACGGTTGTTATAACAGGAATTAAAATTTTTTTAGGTGTAGAGGCTTTTCCGAAAATCTCATAATTGTGAGTATAAAGATTATAATTATAATTATTGTAATTATTTTTTAATCAAGATATATTTATGTGTTCATAAGAGAAAACTGGATATAGACTTTGAATTCAAAGAATCTGGAGAAACAATGTCACTGATAAAGTATGAATATAAAAAACGTTCTTATAATATTTATTCTCACAACTCTGATCGCTCCTGCACAGGCACTAAAACTTCCGAATGAGTATGGAGATAATCAATGTGGAATCATGGCGCATGATTTCAGAGAAAAATTCGGAGGAGGAATTGTCTTTTTACAACCAGACACTTATCCATCTCAAATCGGACACTATTTAAATAAAGTAAAAATCAGCGGAAAAATATATTATATTGATTGGAAGCACCAAAGGATATTTCAAAATCGCGAAGCTGTTCTACACTGGTATGTTGATACAGGTCTAAAAACAGGGATTTTCACAGACGCAACTTTCATAGATACGAATGAAATTTTCTGATAACTGAAATGAGCCTCTGGCAAATTTCATAGGACTTCACAAAACTCAAAAATAAGCCTTATCTAAATCTCAAATGCATAAAAATTTTGTGTGATCACTCAAACAGACAACCGCATTGCTCAACATTTTTGTGAACAGGATATACAAATGCACCGCTGTGCCTAAATGTTAATGAGGATTGCAGAAAAAAACTGAAGAAGATGAATAGCTCATCTTCTCTTTCGATTATTTTTCAGTGATGCTACCAACAGTGCTATTGCAGCAATAGCTACAATTCCTTCAAACGCGGGGGTTCCTTTCTTTGTCGGGCCTGTTGTTGGCGCAGTTGGAGTCACAGTTTGTCCTAATGTTGTCTCTGTTACTGCACCTGCTGGTACCTCTGTGGGCACGGCGCCTCCCTTCATTCCTGTTATTGCGAAAACAGAAAACGTGTCTGTCTTTGCCTCGTAGTAGGTATATTTATCGTCTTTGTTCTTTTCCGTGGTTTCGATCAGCACCCATTCGCTGGAGTCCCACTTTACCATCTTAATGTCGCTTCTTGCAAGGTTGTTGCTGCTAAGCCACGAGTTCTCTACCTTGAATCTGACCACGGCTTCTTTTAGCCTCTTTGTTCCAGCCCATACATTCACGTTCCTGTACACCAGTCCAGGCGCCTGGATTGCTACCAGTTTTGATGTTCCTTTGAGAACCTCTACTCTCAGGGCTATTTCATTTTCGCTTTCTTTGCCTGTGACGGCTATCTCGTATATGCCGAGTTCAGGTGCCTTGAATACATATGTGACCGGTGTATTGGCAATCAGGTTCTTATCGTATCTTTCTGACATTGCTATGTTATCGAACGGTTCGGATGTGGATACGCCTGAGCTGCCGCCGCCTGTACCACCGCTTCCCCCGCCTGAGGAAGTAGTTGTGGTTATTGTCCCGAGTAGTGTAAAGGTACTGAAATGGCTTATGTTTGCAATGATGTATTTTCCAGTTGTATTGAGGATGTATGGTGTCTGTTCTACCCAGGTATTTGTGGTGGTGTTGTAGAAATTGATCCTCAATGTAGATTCATCAGTTATTCCTGCCGCTGTGAGCTGCGCATCTGTATAATTTAACCGTATTTGTATATCCGGGCTAAACTGGGCGCCTTCTGGTCCAAGAGATAGATTTTCGCCAATCAGTTTATCACTGCTGCCAAGATTTGCCGCGAATGTAGAATTCACCTGAGCCAGGGAGTCTACTGAAATCGAGGTCAATGCTACACCTCCAACTGATGCGTTGGTGCCGTTCGGTACGATTATTGTAGCATGGCCGCTGGGGGCAGCTATTTCGAGTGTATCGTTGGTAATGAAAGTCGATGCGTTAATAATGGTTCCAATGGTGGAATTTACGATTGTTCGGTTGACGTTCGTTGTGCTACTGATTGAAGCAGATTTGGATGTAGCGTTCTGTGAAGTAGCTGTAACATTAACCACAAATGTACCGGATAGAGTATGAGTTACATTCAATGCAAATATCTTTGTCATCCCTGCGTCAAGTGGATAAGGCGAGGAGATATTAATGCCAGCGATTGAAGCACCGTTTAGATTGGTGAGGTTCAATGAATACGAATCCGCTGCCGTCCCATTGTTTGTGAGATTAAGAATATAGGTGGCATTCGTAGCATTAGCTTCTTGACTTAATGCGGAGATGTTGGTTAGACTTACGCTGTAGGTAGGTACTGCACTAACGATCCACATCCAGATATTCAGTGCGCTTCCGTTGGCGTTGGTTGCGATTGCACTGACGTTCCATGTTCCAAGCGCTGCACTATTATTGGTGTAGCTTGCCGATGTTGCACTCCCATTGGTTTGAACAGATGTTCCGTTGATGTACCAGGTTACGTTCACGGTCTGGTTTGCGGTGATGTTGAAGGTTCTGATCGCTCCAGTTGTGTCATCGACTGGCGAAGTTGGAGCTGTAGTGATAGTTAGAGTCGGTGCTGTTGTATCCACAGTTATGCTTGTTGAAGCTGTTGCTTGATTGCCGACTGAATCAGTAGCTATGACTGTTATTGTATTAGCTCCCTGTGCCAGTCCTGTCAGGTTATAGGTATAAACTGTTCCACTGATTGATGCAGCGGTTCCATTGACCGTTACTGTTCCCATTCCTACACCAGCATCAGATACGTTACCAGTGATGATCTGGTAATTGCGGTTGGTTGGAGATGTTACAGGGGTTATGTTCAGGGTAGGTGCAGTGGTATCCACAGTTATGCTCGTTGAAGCTGTTGCTTGATTGCCGACTGAATCAGTAGCTATGACTGTTATTGTATTAGCTTCCTGTGCCAGTCCTGTCAGGTTATAGGTATAAACTGTTCCACTGATTGATGCAGCGGTTCCATTGACCGTTACTGTTCCCATTCCTGCACCAGCCTCAGATACGTTACCAGTGATGATCTGGTAACTGCGGTTGGTTGGCGAAGTTACAGGGGTTATGTTCAGGGTAGGTGCAGTGGTATCCACAGTTATGCTTGTTGAAGCTGTTGCTTGATTGCCGACTGAATCCGTAGCTATGACGGTTATCGTGTTGCTTCCCTCTACCAGGTCAGTTAGGTTATAGGAATAAACTCCACCATTGACTG
>JAGFND010000170.1 GCA_021409285.1 Candidatus Methanoperedens sp.
ATCCGCTGTCGCCATATGCAGTAACAAAAGCTACTGGTGAGTTATATTGCAGAGTTTTCCAGGATATTTATGGTCTTAAGACTGCCTCTCTTCGATATTTCAATGTATTCGGGCCGAAACAGGATCCTAATTCGCAATATGCTGCAGTTATTCCAAAATTCATCAATGCCATAATGAACAATGAACCTCCCGTTATCTTCGGAGATGGCGAGCAGAGCAGGGATTTTAGTTATGTAAAGCATGTAGTGGATGCTAATATTCTTGCATGTGAATCTGATAAAACTGGTATTTTTAATATCGCATGCGTCAGAAGGATAACCATTAACCAATTGGTTGATATGATCAACGAGATCCTATATAGAACCAAGACCTGGCGATATTAAACATTCATTAGCTGATATCTCACGAGCAAGAACATTAGGGTATGAACCCCAGAGTGATTTCAAAGAAGAATTGAGAGAAACGATAAAATGGTTTAGCAATGGAAGTATATAATAGAATAGAAGATAGACAATCTAAATAAACCCGCAGTTTTATTTTATAGTATATGTTCAATGTTTTATGTTTTATACCAATTCCCAGAATAGCACAGTGGTTTATGGATGTGATTGTTTGAATATTAAAATGCCATATTTTAAGCAAGAAAGCTGGTACACCTGCGGACCAGCGTGCCTGCGAATGGTTCTTTCCTTCTTTGGGATAGCGAGAACAGAAGCTGATGTAATCAAAGAATGTGATACTTCCGAACTCGGTACAACCCCAGTGAAAATATCAGCAGCAGCATATAAATTTGGTTTAAAGTCTTCTCCCCTCAAGAATGCAAATATTGATGACATAAAAAATGAATTAAGAAAAGGAACACCTGTGATCGTTCTGATTGATCCGAGCTACCTATATGGTGGCATCAGCGGATTCGGGCATTATATCGTAATCGTTGGCTTTTCGGATGAAGAAATAATATACCATGATCCTGATACATCGGAAGGAAAATATTTGCACATCAAAAATGAAATATTCCAGAATTCATGGGAAGCCACACGTTGCTGGATGATCAGTATGGAAAAGGAGTAATTATGCATAAGGAAATTTATGAACTGGCAAAAGAATATCTCAGTGAAAATATTGGTGAATTAGTATCAGCAGATGATGTATATTTTGATGCACAGCAGAATACATGGAATGTTAAGATATTAGCAAAAACTCCTCATGGAATGTTGATATTAGGAGAGATGCATTTTGATCAGAATAAAAACGTAGTCTATGTACCGACAAAAGATACACTCCTCAATATACTCAAATCCAAATTACAGCAAGAGCGTATCCTCATAGATGTTCCTCGTTCTGACCTTGCACGAATTAAGAATTTGATATCTGGTGTACATGTTTACGGTTGAGTTAATGTCCACAGACATGTTGGGAATAACATAGAATTTTCACAGCAAAGAGGCTTTAATATAATTCTAATAACAGGATTTGCAGGCTTCATTGGATGGAAAACATGCAACCTGCTTCTGGAGAAAGGTGAGGAAGTATGCGGTTCGCCAGATTTTCAAAGATCACAATCCTGAGGCAGTAAAAATCTGGCTGCAAGGGCGGGGCCAGGGTAAGCGTTGAGAATCCATGGGATTATGTTGATATGAATATCTGCTTCAAGTTTATACGGGACCAACAAGATGCCATTTTGCGAAGAAGATAGTACCGATGGCCTGCTCTTGCCCTGCAGCAACAAAAAAGGCAAAGATCGATTTCTTGCCCGGGCATCCTGCGGACGTGGTGGCGACGTGTGCGGATATTGGGAAGGCGGAGAGGCTGCCGGGGGGTGGAGGCCGGAAATGAGGATAGAAGAGTGCCTTGGGATGATGTGCAATTGAAAGGATTTGTTTTCAAAATATTTTTGGGGCGCTGAATTTTTTGTTGGAAAGCGGGGTTCCACTATACAGACCATCGGAAATGATAAAGAACATAGCCTTTAATATTAAGTAAATCAGTGTTGATAATTGGAGAAAAAACAATGGTCGCTTATGCATCAAACTATAAACAAAGAGCAATTGAAAAATTGAATTTATTACCTCCGGATAGATTAAAAGTAGTTCTTGATTTTATAGAATATATCGAACAAAAAGAAGAAATGGATGCAACTCTTGAAATTCTTGCGGATGAGAATTCAATGCAAAATATAAGAGAAGCTGATGTAGCATGGGAATCAGGAAGCATGAATGAATTTGCACCATGGAATAAAGTGAAACGGGATGTATGAAATTCTGCTTCACGATCGAGTTGTTAAGTTTTATAACAAACTCGATAATAAAAGTGCAGGTAGAATAAACAGAGCTATTGAGGAACTACAGAAAAATCCTGCTTCAGGTAAAGATATCAAAATGTTAAAAGGAGAATTGAAAGCTAAATTCCGTCTACGCGTGGGCAAATATAGGATTGTTTATAGAATTGAAACTAATAAAAACACAGTAATTATCGAAGATATTGGAATTCGTGGAAAAATATATTAAAATCGTATGAATTCTTTTTTTCAGCCTTCGATTTTCAAATATACCATACCTAATTATTATATTTATACAGTATTGGCTCTTCATAAAAAACCAATGCAACCACCAGGCACAAAAGAACCGTTGCCATCAACAAACGATAGAACACGGATGCCACAGATAACGCGGATACACAACAAAGAAATCTACTTGAAAACGAGAACGATCCGCAGATTTCGCAGATTGACGCAGATTCGATTACATAAAAAAATTAGATTTTCACAATCCTGGAGCTTCGAGTAATCCGATGCGTAGCGCTATATGTTTATATGATTTTAAATATTAAATCCACGGCGCACGACATCAATTCCACGCAACCACCCCGCACAAAACAACCGACGCAATCGAAAAACGATAACACCAACCCAAAACGAACTCCGTCTGGGACGCGGCGCGGGCGATCGTGCTTGCGACCGAGAGGAATGATAAGAGCGAGCCCTGTGAATATGGGGGCGGGGTTTGAGATTTCGAGAAGGGAGCTGGTTGAGTTGATCGTTAAGTTTTCAGGATTTGAAGGGGAGATTGTATGGGATGCAACAAAGCCGGATGGGCAGCCGGGGGGATTCTGGATGTGAGCAGGGCTGAGAGAAAGTTCGGGGGGAGGGCGAAGGTTGAGTTTGAGGGGGGGTTGAAGACTTTGGTCATTGGATGGATGGATGGAAAGATGGGCGCATGAAAAGATGGGGGTAGGAGAACAAGATATGGTTCAAGGATTATATATTTCATTATTTTCATGTTTTCAAAGTTCTGGCGCTTCTGCGCTTCCTCACACAACTTTCATCCGCGATAGAGAAACGATCCCATGAATCAGATCAAGCTTTGATTTGAGCAAATAAGTATATTTTTAATAAGAACATATAATATTCATATAAAATATAAAAGAGACATATGATGCAAAAAACAACCTTCAAAGAAATAAGGCTTAAATTGCCTGCTGATATTGTTGAAACAATATCCGGCAAAGAGATAATTACTTTGTTGATGGATAAAGCACTGAGTAAAGCGGAATATTACCAGAGTAAATTTAAGCAATTTGAAGAAAAATATAATATGGATTTTACTACTTTTAGAAATAAGGTAGAAGGGCCTGAACCGGAAGTTTTTTCTGAATGGGATGATTTGATTGTATGGGAAGGATATGAACTTGGGCATAAAGAGTGGGAAAAAAAATATGAGGAGTTAAGAGGTTGCATGGAATATTATTAGCTCTAAACCAATCTGATTTATTTTTATCTATTGAAATCATCGAGTTAATAGATGAAGAATCTGTAAAATTGCTCAAATTGAAGGCAAAAGTGCTTGATGGAAGCTTTTTATTTATCAATGAGCTGAATCGAATTGATTACCAAAAGTATTCATACCATTGGCAGAAAGAAAATGGTGAATTGATTATTAGGTGGGATAATTTACCACACTGGAAAAATATTAAAACATTTCCGCATCATAAGCATGAAAATGATAAAGTGCTTCCATCGCATCGGGTTAATATAGATGATGTAATAGAAGTAATAAAGGAACGAATTATGAAATGATTATGTTTTTTTTCTTAAAGGGTGTAAACGAGAACAACGAACTCAAAACGAACTCCGGTTGCATGAGTTTGTTTCAGTTCGTGGAAATTCGTTGTTAATTAGATATCCTGCGCCAAATATTTATTGCAATATAGGTATAAAAATCTCGGCGCGCGACATCACCCCGCACAACCACCAAACGCAAAACAACCGACGCAATCAAAAAACGATAACACCAACCCAAAACGAACTCCGTCTGGGACGCGGCGCCGTCGATCGTGCTTGCGGCTGAGGGTATGATAAGAGCGAGCCTTTGAATATGGGGGCGGGGTTTGAGATTTAGAGAAGGGAGCTGGTTTTAGC
>JAGFND010000171.1 GCA_021409285.1 Candidatus Methanoperedens sp.
AGGGAAAGGGAGACCAAATAAGATATATTCCATTATAATCGGTTTTAATGATATAATTGAGCAACTCGAAGAACAAAATAGAAAAGCAATTGTCGAGATGCAGGAAAAGATTAAGCGTTTAAAGGAATTGCGAATTTAACTTTTCTTTTATAGAAGAGTTCCATAATACTTGTTCTTTATCGATAGGTCAATCAGGACACCCTCAGGCACAATCTTTTATCGGGCACTTCAAAAAATTTTAGTATACGTAAACTTTAAATATCATCAAATTCAATGTTTAAATGGGGATTTTAATGGAGAAGTGGTTATAATGGTAGATTCAAGAATATTAGATAGTTTGTATAAATTAACAGACCAATTTATTGCTTTTATACCAACATTGGTAGCAGTGATTGTATTAATAATAGTCGGATGGATCCTGGGAAAGTACATTGGAAAGATTGGGGCAAGAATCCTTGATAAGATAGGACTTGACGATCTCATCGATAAGACAGCTATCGGAGGAATGATAAAGAAGGCAGATATGAGCACTGTAGGATTTTTCGAAGCAATCATCAAATTATTTATCTACATAATATTTGCCGCAATTATCGTTGATATACTTAAAATACAAATTATAACAGATTTTGTCAGTCAAATTATTCTATATATACCTCTGATAATATCGGCTTTATTAGTATTAATTATTGGAATACTATTGGTTGATTTCCTTGTAGGCATGATCCGTAAGATCCTTGTTGCTATCGGAGTAGATGATAAGATAATGAAAAGCTCCATGGGAGAACCTCTGAAAGCAAGCGGCACATCTGTTTCGGGAATTCTTTCCTTATAATTAAATTGTTCGGTTATCTGATATTTATCATGGCTGCTGTTGAGATATTACGTTTAAGTTTCCTGACAGCATTCCTGGTAAATGTATTGAATTATATCCCGAATCTGTTTACAGGAATCCTGATATTGATAATTGGATTTTTATCAATTGACCTTGTAATGGATTATTTGCAGGCAACAATGAAAGGAATGAAAGTGGAAGGTTCAGAAATGATGATTCCATTGCTCAGGGGATTCTTGTTCCTGGTATTGATCATCCTTGCTTTAGATACTATGTTAATTAAGACAAGTATTTTCTATATATTCCTCGCACCGCTTGCATGGGGATTTGCAATTGTTGTAGCCTTCAAGTGGGGAATAAAAGATGCTTTAGTAGCATATGCAAAAGAGAAAAAATAAATTTTTTTCTTTTCCATATTATTTTTTGTTGGCATCTTAACAATTTTTCCTTTAAAGTTTTATGGCCTGCATTCCATTGAAAATAATTAGTTCGTCTAATAAATGTTTGCTTAAAGTTAGCATAACTGGGTGAAGCAGTAGAAAAAACTAAAAATAAGATGAATAGACTATAGTTCTCAAAGGTGCGAATAAAGCAAATAAGGTTTATATATTTTTAAAGATAATTAGCTTGACTTTGTCAGATTATCTCCCCTTTTTATGGTGAGATCGCCGCGATCTCAGAGTCTCTATTTTCAATTTTCTTTTGGATATTTACGAAATTTATTGTTGTGTTCGTCATTTGTCTTCCCAGGCCTTGCTTGCAGGATTCCAGTGACCAAACTTTCGGTGCGTTCGCTTGTTCTTCTTGTCTTCTCCAGGTTTCGCGCTATCTTGCTATAAATTCTTCATCTCTTTCTATTCTTTCCATATTTTATACTTCCTTATATGTTTAATAGTGTCCTCTCTGTTTTATAAATCGCAATGCAGTTGGAACACATGCCACACAAAGATGGCCAAAAGCATGCAATTTTCATGCCATTTTGGGCATTTACAGCCATGTTTCCCTCACTGCTTCCCTCGCGTTTTCCCTTGTTTGCTTTCTCAACACTGTGTCATAGATTTCAAGATGTTTCTTCACTCTCTTTTTGAAAAGCGATTGATGCTTCCAGCGGTTCACTGCCCTTTCACTGATTCTGTATTTTTCAGCTATTTCCGCTGATGACTCTGTACCATTGACAACCTCTCGCACAACCCTCATAACTATTTTAGTCGGTTTGAATGTCAAAGCTTGTACCCGTATTTGTCAGTATTCGGCGATTCATGACTAAAGAAAGGTTTAATCCTCATGCTTATGTTCATGCTTTAAACCGTATTTTTCATGTCCCGCTTGGCTTTGAGTTCCTGGTCTCTGATCAATTGCGATAATTCCACCATATATTTAATTACCTTTTTGAAATGAAAATCGTAGCCTCAGACAGGAAGACAGATCCCGCGGAGCTGAAATAATTGCCTGTCGTTCATTGGCCAAAAGCTTCCTGCCGACTCCTCATGTACATGGAAAAAATGAAATACTGAAAAAGATAATCAATTGATTGGTGGGCAGACTTTTTTTAGGTTCTACTACATCAATCCATCTGCCCACACATTTTTCTCTATCCTTGATATGCTCTTAAATCGTCCGATTTTGTGACAGTTTCAATTTATGTTGGTAGTTATGTAATGATACTGTAATGATACAATATCTTATCCAATAATCGTGATGTATAGACTCAGAATTTAGAATAATGACAAATTCGGGAAATATCAATTATTTCCCTTATTCCCTCAGCCCGCTTAATCTTAGCTTTTCGCCTCATCAACCGCTTTCTTCTGCTCCGCATGTCATTCTGGTTTGAGGTTATTCAAGGGATAATGTTCTTAAACATTGTGGACATGCAATATAATTATATAATGCCAAGTTTCTTTCTCATTCTATCTTCTTATTCTTTCATATTTACGAGAGAGAGAAGCATCCATGCCGATACCTATCGGATTTCAATCCGAGGTCGGTGACAAGGCTCATACACATGTATGCATGAATGGCGAATGCTGAAAACAAACTCGTTTTTAATCGCAGATATAACTATTAAATCGCCTCTTTAAGTGCCTCAATGGGGTGTAATCTTCCCTCATTTACGATTTTATCTGTAATAGTTCGATGATTCCAGATTTCGCACTGCGGGTGCTGAAATCTGGCGTGTTCAGGAAATAAGGGGCAGAAAAATTACGAAACTGAAAGGAGATCTCTATGAAATATGAAGAATCATCGGAAAACATGCAGAAGCAGATGATGACTGAAGGAGCGAGGTAATGATCGAAGTAAAGGACAACAGAATATACTTCTATAACACAAACAAGCGGGACATAATCCCTGTGGACTTCCAGTGCGTATCTGCTTATCTGTGTCCACACTGCAAGAAGGTTCTTGCAGCCTATTATGCAGGCAAGGTCGTGGATTTGGAGCCATTCATGGAAGACCCTGCAATGAAGTATCACTACACACCGGGCACATCGAATGGTGGCCAGTACCTGCTGTTAGATAATCACAACCATAAGAAAGGCTGTCCGGGGTGGGAGATCGTTTCACTTTTCGCCCGCGGTATTAAATATTCGATAGGTGTCTGGGCAAGAAGGTATGAAGTCAGACCGGAGAACCTTCAGAAACTGTGCGAGATGATCGCTGCCAGTAAAGTCTCAGGGTTCGAAATCGTGCAGGATACCTGCGGTGCAGATGATCCTATTGTTCTCTATAATGAACACCTGTTCACAAATATAAACAAGCCGTGGTTCGGCCAGTCTATCGCTCGGAAGGAGAATCTGGCTGCATATGTCGATTGGATAGTAGCCGGGGATTACTCAAAGCCATTTGAGCCGCCAATAAAGCCAAAGACCGAGCCACCCATAGATACACCTAAAGATGAACTGCCATCCCTGGTGGATATTGAAGCTGAAACAGGGGATCAATCCACAAAAAGTGTATTCGGAGATATAATCGATGTCTACACCCGCGCCCAAGCAATCGATGATGGAGTGCTTGTGGATGTCACTGAAACTGCAAAAGAAGCCGGTATAGTCTATCCAACCGCGGTCACACAGGCATTATGGAATGGGTACATCGAGCCGCCGGAGAGCCTCAAAGGCTTCCAGGACATGCAGGGAAGATTATGGGATGTTCTTACGATGTTCTCCTTCAGCGCCAGGGCAATGAAAAAGTCAAATATAGACGTGGCAGAGTCGCAGAAGGATACTGCTCAGACACTCTATTTCAAGACTATTTTTCAGATGCCTTCGAAAGCGGGGAATCCAAAGATGGAAACTGTGGATCTCAAGGCTGTCTGCGGACCCGGGGATAATGCAGAACCTATTCTTACAATCATGCTCTTGGAGGAGGATTGATGTTACCTGAGAACGAGAAAAAATTGCATGCGCTGGTGAAAGCATCAGAAAAAAGTGCGTTCCCCTATGAGATAATAGAGTACCACGGAAAGAAGTTATTGATACCACAGGGTAAGTTGAAGTTAGCTGTAAATCTGACATGGGAGCGCGTGAGCGATCCAAAGACGGCAGACC
>JAGFND010000172.1 GCA_021409285.1 Candidatus Methanoperedens sp.
GAAAGCATAAGGGAACATCTCAGCAAGAGAACTTATTATCTTCATCCTGGAACAAAAGGAGTTTATAAGAAAGAATGGAACATTATCGTGCCTGAAAACATAACAGAGTTGATGAAAGTTGCTTAAGCCTGACAGGAAATACTATGAGAGTCTTTCAGAGAAGACAAATTTCCAAAAAGACATTCTGGAAAAGGTTTTCAGGCTCGCTGACCTGCTCAGAACGATCTACGATACTGAGTTTTTAACGGACAAACTTGTCATAAAAGGCGGGACTGCAATAAATTTCATCTATTTCAACATGCCTCGACTTTCTGTTGACATTGATTTCAATTTTGTGTCCGGGGAACGAAGAGAAGATATGCTAAAAAGCAGGGAGAATATCGATAAGATCCTGACAAAGATTTTCACCATGAACGGATATGAAATTGAAAAAATAAAGCGATATGCACTTTTGCAATACAACCTGAAATACACAAATAACGCAGGAAATATCGACAGGATAAAGGTTGAAATAAATTTCATGGAGCGTGTCCCTGTTTTTGAGATCGCTGAAAAGAAGATCAGCATATTAGACATTCCTGAATTTAAAGTCAGGACTTATAGACTGGAGGAGCTTTTTGCCACAAAGCTAAGGGCATTGCTCACAAGGACTGCTCCAAGGGATATGTTTGACATTTATATTCTCCTGAAAAGCGGATTCAAGTTCGATGAAAGGGCTTTGAAAAAATGCTTCATCTTTTATTTTTGCCTGGCGCAAGATTTCAGGAAGGTGGACCCGGAAAGCATCGGCAGGATAGATTCACTTGAAATAAAGAAATTTCTTCTTCCTTTGATGGAGAAAGGAAAGAGAATAGATATGGATGAGATCTCTAAAAAAGTGAATGAATTTGTATCAAGGATGCTTGTGCTCAATGAAAATGAAAAAAAATTCATAGAGAGTTATTATGAGCAGAAGAATGCAGACCTGGATTTACTGTTTGAGGATATGAGATACAATCCACAACTGAAAGAGCATCCAATGATCGAGTGGAGATTAGAAAAAATGTAGGTTCACCCCTCTACGTCCTAAAACGCCCCCTGCTTCCCCACCCGTCAAAAACACACCCAAGCCCCCAACTGATCCTTGCAGGCGCAGGCTGGCAAGACCATGACCATCAGAGCCAGGAACATGACTGGATAAATGAGCGGGAGGAGAAAAAAATAGGAAAAGGCAGACCGTATAAGATTTACTCCCTTAAAGTCGGGTTTAATGACATTATCACTCAGATTGAAACCGAGCGAAAAAAAGCAGATGTTGAGGCTCAGGAAAAAATTGAGCGGTTGAAGAAATTGGGGAAATCACACAGGTAGACTTCCTTTTGCTTGTGATTAAATTTATATAGAACCGCAAACAATCATAAAGTTAAGCATTAATTTTTACTATTAGAAGATAACATTTTAACGGAGGTTAGTTATGGCAGGACAATTAGCAGGACAGCCAATCTATATTTTAAGAGAAGGCAGTCAAAGAACAAAAGGAAAAGAAGCGCAGCATAACAATATCATGGCTGCCAGGGCAGTAGCAACGGCGGTCAGGACGACCCTGGGACCACAGGGTATGGATAAAATGCTCGTGGACTCAATGGGAGATATCGTGATCACAAATGATGGTGCGACCATTCTCCAGGCAATGGATATCGAGCATCCGGCAGCTAAGATGATAGTGGAAGTCGCAAAGACCCAGGATGATGAGGTCGGAGATGGCACAACAACGGCAGCAGTGCTTGCAGGCGAATTCCTGAAGAATGCTGAAGAACTATTAGAGCAAGGTGTGCATCCCACAGTCATTGCCAGCGGATACAGGCTTGCAGCGGCAAAAGCAAAAGAAATCCTTAAAACCCTTGCAAAACCAGTGACCCTGGAAGATAAGGATTTATTATTGAAAATCGCTGTGACAGCGATTACCGGAAAGGGAGCTGAAGCGTCCAAGGATGTTTTCGCCATCCTTGCGGTAAATGCCATATTAGCGGTGGTTAATAAAGAGAATGGCAAATATACAGCAGATATTGAAGATATCAAAATTGAGAAGAAAGTGGGTGGCAGTATAGAAGCATCTGAGCTGATCGAAGGTATGGTAATCGATAAGGAAAGAGTTTATACCAGCATGCCAAAGAATGTCCATGATGCCAGAATACTTCTGCTCAACGAGGCCCTTGAGATCAAAAAGACAGAAGTGAAATCCGAGATCTCAATAAAAACACCCGACCAGCTCCAGTTATTCCTTGACCAGGAAGAAACGATGTTGAATGACATGGTCAACAAAGTGATTAAAAGCGGTGCAAATGTGGTCTTTGTTGAGAAGGGAATCGATGACCTTGCACAGCATTATCTTGCAAAAGCCGCCATTTTCGCAGCAAGGCGCGTAAAGAAAAGCGACATGGAAAAACTGGCACGCGCAACCGGTGCAAAGACATTGACAAGTCTAAAGGAGATCAGCGAATCTGATCTTGGAAAAGCGGATCTTGTAGAGGAGAAAAAGATCGGTGAGGAGGCAATGACATATGTTACCGGGTGCCATAACCCCAAGGCAGTCTCCATTATTCTTCGCGGAGGGACTGAGCACGTGGTGGATGAAGCCGAGCGAGCGCTTCATGACGCATTGCGTGTTGTTGGAGTTGCAATCGAGGATGAGACACTTGTAGCAGGTGGCGGTTCACCTGAAGTTGAACTGGCTCTTCGCCTGCGAGAATACTCAGCAACATTAATAGGCAGGGAACAGCTGGCTGTTGCGAAATTTGCCGAGGCGCTTGAAATCATCCCCAGAACCCTGGCTGAAAATGCTGGTCTTGATCCTATAGATATGCTTGTGGAGATGCGAAGCCAGCATGAGAAGGGCAACAATACCGCTGGGCTCAACGTGTTCACTGGAAAAGTCGTGGACATGTGGAAAGAAGGCGTGCTTGAGCCTCTCAGAATAAAGACACAGGCTATCAGTTCTGCTACGGAAGCAGCCACCATGATCCTGAGGATAGATGATGTGCTTTCAAGCAAAGCCGCGCATGCAGGAGGCATGCCACCCGGAGGCATGGGTGGTGGAATGGGCGGAATGGAAGGAATGGGTTAAGCAGGTTATAAGAAGGAAAGAGGTGTTAAAATGGTTGTATATCCGGAAGAAATTGTGGAAAAGGCTAACCTTTTGATGAAAGATATTGCAGATTCAAAAGATAATATAGATGCTAACCTGGCTGCAAGTTTTGCTGACAGATGCGCTGAATTAATCAAAAACCTTGCAGAAAGTATGGCTGAACTTCACAACCGTGTGGACGTACTCACAGAAAAAGATTAATCGCTTTGTGCCAGACATTTTGCATCATAGGCATCCTTCCATTTCAACAATCAAAAGTATATGCTTTTTCGGTATAGGAGAGAGCAGATTTCCATATGGAGTGGGTACTTTAGTTTAACAATGACTTCAAAGTAAATGCAGGAGAGGCAAAGCCGAGCATTATGGTGATCTAGGCGAACCGCATACATGCTGTTATGTGACGTATTGCTCCTTGATTCTATCAAACTTCATCGTTGACAGGTCAATTGTGACATAAGTGAACTCATCAAGTTGACCGGATTGAATGCATATCGTTCTGCCGAGTTTTGCATACCATCGTCCTGTAACTTCAGGAGACTCATGTATATGACCATGGAGAGAGAGCTTTGGCTGATATTTCTCCAAAAAGTTGTAAATCGCTTTTGACCCTACTTCTTCCCCGTAATAACATTTATCCAATCCCAGCCTGGACGGGGGCATGTGTATTACATACACACTATTTTCCATATCCCTGGGACGAACCAATCTATCCAGTTCCTCTTCTATCGTTGGGAGCTTTTTTGCATGGGTAAACCAGTCATCGATTTCCTGCCATCCATCAGGTTTGGATAACAGTCCTGTTCCGAATTGCTCCTGGAAAATATAGTCCTCTGTGTCCATCCTGCATCTGTCCTTGAGCCTGAATGGATAATCAACAACCCAGTTCATACCTACAAAATCGTAACCCTCAATTTCGAATTTACGTTGTGCCAGGTAGACGATGAATGGATACTTATTGCAGGTTTCCTCGAACAGTTCATCGAATATCCCCAGATCATCATTTCCCGGATAGCACAGATAATAAATTCCGGCAGAGTTGAATCGTGCAAAATGATCGTCAAGGTAGTTCGTAATGAAATCGCCCTGACTGAATGGTTCACATTCCTTGGGAAGCATGTCACCACCATTGATGACTACATTTGCTCGAAAGTCTTTTGCTACTTCGATTAGCCGCTCATATTTCCATTTGCTTCCATGCAAGTCCGTTAAAAATAACACTCTCATTATTCATTTCTCTTTATTCC
>JAGFND010000173.1 GCA_021409285.1 Candidatus Methanoperedens sp.
ACAACCGGTCTTTTCATCGTCTCCAGTATTAACGAACACCTCAACTTCACGGTCAGTATATTCTCCTGCAAGACCGCATATCTTGTTTGTGAGTTCTTCCTTAATCGAAAAATAGTGGTCCTGGTCATCAACATGCTTCCCTATCATTGCACAGGCAACAGTAAGAGTAATTTTGTTATTCTTCCTCATGCCCATTACCTTGATATCAGTTCCGATAGCTGGAATATCTTTCTTGAAATTCAAGACCATCTGCCTCTCGGTATTGTAAACTATTTGTTCAACTTCAGAAAACGGCGCATGTCCGACACCAAATGAAGTATCATTGGCCATTGGCGCTTTTCCCCGCCTGAATACGCTCTGAAGATCTGTTGAACCGACCCCCAGTTTGCAGTCTATTATTATGTCATGTTCTGAATCAATATCAGGAAGTGTATTTTTCAGGTAATTTTTTGCGGCTCTCACTGCTGTTGTATCAGTGGCGATCTTTATGTCCCTGAATTCTTTTGTGGCTCTTCCCACAAGAAGCACATACATAGGTGAGATGAGTTCTCCGCCCCCATATTCTGGATGTGAGCGCCCTGCCACAACCTCGACCTGGTCTGTATTATGATGAAGGACTGTTCCGCACTTCCTGATATATTCGTTGCAAAGCGCCCTGCTTACTGCCTCCGCAAATCCATCTGCCATACTGTCAGGGTGGCCGACCCCTTTTCTCTCAACTATCTCAATTTCCTGTTTTTCGATGGGTGTTTGAGTGATTTTTTCAACGCGAATGTTTCTTACCATTAAATTACCTCTTATGTTTTTCTTCAAAAGATGTTATTTTATATATAATAACTTTCGGTTTGATGATGAAGGAATAATTAAATTCAAGAAAAACCATATTGGGATAATTTAAAAAAAAAATATTCTGAAAGGATGCAAAATGACAAAAGCAGAGGAAATTGAGAAAAAAGTACGAACTTCCCAATCCACCCGATCCATACTCATCAAACATGGTTATCACCTCGCAGGCACCCATGGTGCCGTTAAAACATGTTTGTGGCTCAACAATAGCATGCGGAACAGAGGCGCATGTTACAAATCGCAGTTCTATGGAATGTCCTCTCACCGCTGCATCCAGATGACGCCAACCCTTGTATGCAATCATCGCTGCCTGCACTGCTGGCGAGCGGTCGAAGTTCCGATAGATGTTCCGCACGTATGGGATCCCCCTGAGGTGATCGCAGAAGGATGCCTTGCAGAGCATAAACGACTTGTTTCAGGTTATGGGGGCTCAGAATTCATGGACAAGATGAAGTGGAAAGAAACATTTGAGCCAAAGCATGTTGCTATTTCGCTGTCAGGAGAGCCCACTCTGTATCCATATCTGCCGGAACTTATAGACATATTCCATAAAAAAGACATGACAACGTTTGTTGTGACAAATGGCACAAATCCCGATATGGTAAAAAAACTCAGTCCTTCGCAGCTCTATATCAGCCTTAATGCGCCAGATAAGGAAACATATGAAAAAGCTTGCGTTCCTAAAGCTGATACATGGGAAAATATAAAACGATCACTTTCTCATCTGAACAAATCTGCCACCAGGACAGCAGTAAGGATAACCCTGAACAGGGGCCTCAATATGATCTCACCCTCAGGCTACTCGGACATGATAAGACCTGCAAAGCCTGATTATATTGAATTGAAGGCCTATATGTATCTTGGTTTTTCAAGAAATCGTCTTAAACCTGAGAACATGCCAACCTATGAAGAGGTTCTGGAATTTTCAAAACAGGTCGCAGAATCCCTTGATTATCGCATCGCAGACGGATCAAGAGGCAGCAGGGTCGTGCTGCTGTCAAAAGATGGGACAAAGCAGAGCATCCTATAATCGTAATTTCCAAAAAACTGATTCTATTGGAGGTAATCGAATGCCTTTACAGCAACGAAAATCGCATTCTTCAAACTCAAATTTGTGAATTCAATCTGTTCACCTGGTTCCCATGGAACCCTATTAGAGAGTCCGCATACTGCTCCACTCTTAAGCTTATAAACTTCTGATAAAACAAAAAGAGTCGCAGTTTCCATATCTACGTTAATCGCTGACATCCTTGCAACAATATTCTGTAGTTTTCCTAATGCAACTGGTTTAAATTTTGAATCGATTGAGTATCCACCGAAAGAAAGAACTCCATTTTTTGATATTCCCCCCATTGCATAGTATCCGGAAGTAGTTAGTGTTACTCCTTTGGTATATTCTATGCTCTGACTATCTGCTGACCTCATCAATGACTCTATGACCCCGGTATCAGCAACCGCCTTAACACTTTTTTGAACGTACAAATCACTTACCCCATCAAACCTCAATGCTTCTGTTGTTATGATAACGCTGCCCAATTTGGGCGTACTTGATAAACCTCCGCTTGTACCAGCCCTTAAAAAAATACGAGCTCCACAATTTGCATACTCAGTGACAGCTATTTCAGTGCATGATGGCCCAACACCAGTGACCGCTAATGTAAAAGGTGTCCCCTCGCTTATAGACCTGCACCTATATGTGTGGAAACCCCTGCTATGAACTATTTCCTCAGAATTGGCGATCTCATCAATTATTTTTTTAACAATTGGAAGATCTTCTCCACCAACTAAGAGAACGCACTTTTCCACATCTTTCGGCAATATTAATGTGTTTGGTTGAGGGTTGATCAATTTTATAACCATATTTTGTAAAACTATACTTTCTTAATAATTATTTCCATGTGTATTAATCCATTCTGAAGATGTATAAATCTAATGGCTTACTTTACAAACATATTCATATGCTCGAAACACAAGTGCACGGCCTCAAAAAAATATATTGATAAAAAGCAAATGATATATATATAGTAAGATGAATGTACCTTTATATCAACAGGGAAAACTATTAGAAATTGAACCGTTCATTACTTTAGAGAACAGAGGTTAATCTATGGAATATGATGCAAAATGCATCCAAAATAAGTATTTGTGCATATGGAGGTAATGATGCCTGATAGAAAGTCTTTAGAATCACAACCTGATATTTCCAATGACCTGGTGAAGCCTTCTATCGACATACTTGGGAATATGGCATCTGAAGCTTCAAAAAAGGTTAAGAACGAGTTCCTAAATTTTATTATTTCATGTATAATCTTAATTATTCTTTTTGTTCTTTTAGGACTATGGGTTGGATTAACTGTGACTGCATTGCTCTTCATCGCAGTTGGCTTTATTGTGCTCACTTTAGTTGGTACCTACGGCTACTGGAGAATGCGGGATATGTTTAAGCCTATTCCCGATCCCAACCCGGTAAATCCAATTGGTCATGATTCCAACTCTATTCTCTTTGACCAAATGATAACGGAATTCAGCCAGGACTTAGAAGGACTGGAGGATGAAAATGGAAAAGATTGGACACGTTTTAAAGAACAGGGGGATTTATCACGTCTTCTAGATGGTCTATACAGCGGGCTTCTTTTTATCTCACGTGCATTAATTAAGGGACATCTTGATCCTTTGTTTTCTGGAAATCTCATGGAATGGGATATAAATAGAAACTCACTTCGTCTTATGTATTTTTCAGGTCTATATAATAAAGAAGAGATAGGCATGGAGTTTCCTGTAAATGGTCTGCATGGTCTGCATAAAACCGTCGCAAGTATTGCATTCCGTACAGGAGATATTCAGATAAGGAATTCCATGAAGGGACAACCAATGATAATCGGAGAACAACGACTGCGAGCGATGATGTCAATACCCATTGAACAATTTGATAAATGTAAATCTGGTATTGTAGCTGTTCTTAACATTGATTATCCTGAGAATAATGTATTTCCGCTAAAAGAAGATCCCGGGTATTATATAGTGAAAAAGCGAGCTGAGGATATTAAGGACCTGCTTCTCCGCGTTAATAGGCTGAAGTTGAAGTTCATCCGCGATCCAAATCCAACATGAGGTATACCAATTGGAGTTTCTGATATCAAACACAAATCATTTTATCGGCATCCCGTTTTGATCAAACCACATGACTCTGGCTCTCCTTGCAATGTGTACCAATCCCAGCATAACAGGCACTTCTATAAGAGGCCCTACCACAGCCGCAAAAGCTACACCTGAGCCTATCCCGAATACTGCAACCCCTATTCCGTACCCTAAGTATATTTAGAAAACTATTTTTACCAATAGCGATAATTAGCGAACCTCAGTAGTATATTGTAAAACATATATTGCAGAGGGGATGATTGAATGATGAATATTTCTGCATATAGAGCTGAT
>JAGFND010000174.1 GCA_021409285.1 Candidatus Methanoperedens sp.
AGTAGTTTAGCTTTTTATCTTTATCAGCCTATTTCGCAAGGTTCTTTCCTTTTACCTTTTCTTTTCGTTTCAATTTTTGTCTATGATTTGATCTACTTGGTCATCATTTATCAAAAATATAGGATACATTGAAATAAATTCTTGATATGAAATCCATAATCAACCCCTTAATTTCATGTGGAACACTTTTATTACTACTTTATTCACACTAAACTATATAGGAGTGCTACTACACACATTTCTTATAGTAAGACAAAAATTGTTTTACATAAAATGGTGGGTTGGGGAGTGGGAAATCCCGGCCTGACATGCTGTCGCAATTAAAACCATTTTTTGAAAAAGGCTTACGAAGGATCCCATACTTAACTATAATAGAATAGCCAAAAATTATCTGGATACAGTGGTGTATCTTTACCAGATAAATCATTAAGAGTGAGGAGATATGAGATTATGAACTATGAGGAAACGTTAGAAGATATGGAAAAAACACTTGGAACAATTCCTGGCTTTATGAAAGCATTACCTGAAGATGTCCTTATTCAAGAATGGCCTCTATTCAAAACGTATAATTTTGAAGTGACAAAAATACCTGCGAAATATAGAGAACTTATGGGTTTGGCTGTTGCAGCCAACATCAAATGTCCCTATTGTTCACTTTTCCATAAGGGTGCGGCGCAGATGAACGGTGCTACTGAAGAAGAGTTTGCTGAAACAGCATTTCTTGCCAGTTATACTGCCAGATGGAGTGCTATTATTCATGCACAGCACTATGACTACCAGAAATTCAAAGAAGAATTCGAACAGATAGGAGAATATCTGCAAAAGACTATGCAAAAATAAAAATATATCTTGAAGGTATGATGAAGGTTAAACACCCTTAAGGGCCTCCTCAAATATCTCAAGACCCTTATCAATTTCATTCCTCGAAATAATAAGCGGTGGCACGAACCTTATAACAGAATCACCGGCAGGGAGCAATATTAATCCCCCATTAAGTGCCTTATTGATAACCATCTCGCGCTTTTCTGCAGCAGGTGCTTTATTTTTTTCTACGAGTTCCGCACCTATCATAAGACCGATCCCGCGAACATCCCCGATCAAAGGGTAATCATCCTTGAACTCATTCAGGCGTTTCATAATATAATTCCCCTTTTCAATGGCCTTTTCACCGAGCTTGCTGCTTTCCATGAACTCCAGCGTCGCAAGCCCTCCTGCGGCCGCGAGCAGGTTTCCGCCAAATGTATTTGCATGCGTACCCGGTTGCCAGCTCATTAATTCTTCCGATGAAAGCGTTGCGCCAAGAGGAATTCCTCCGCCAATGGATTTTGACATGCACACAATATCAGCCCTGACACCGAAGTTCTCCATTGCCATGAACTTTCCTGTTCGGAAACCGCCAGCCTGGATCTCATCCGCGATCAAAAGCACACCATTCTCATCACAAATCTTTCTGAGCTCCTTATGGAACTCAGGCGGAGGAACTATAAATCCACCCTCTCCCTGTATGGGTTCCACTGCAATGGCCGCTGTATCCTTCGGGGAAAGTTCTCGTTCAAATATCGTTCGTTCGATATCTTTCACACATGCAACACCGCATCCCGGGTACTCAAGATTAAGAGGGCAGCGGTAGCAGTACGCATAGTGTGAATGCTCAACCCGCAAAGAAGGAAAATGCTCCTTATGCCGCAGCTTTGAGCTCGAAAGCGAGAGCGCGCCAAGGGTTCTTCCATGGAACGAGCGATAAAAAGCTATCATGCTGCTCCTCCTGGTGTACCAGAAAGCAAGTTTCATGGCGGCCTCGACGGCCTCTGTGCCAGAATTCGACAGGAACACCTTATCGTATCCTGTCATCTCACAAAGTTTCTCTGCAAGTCTTACCGGTATTTCAGCATAAAAATCTGAAAAGCCGCAGTGCACCATCTTTTCAAGCTGGGAGGAGACGGCTTCCCTGACCTTTTTACAGTTGTACCCAATATTCATCACGGCCACGCTTGCGGCAAAATCTATGTAACTGTTGCCTTCGACATCATATATTGTCGAGCCTTCAGCACGGTCCACAACCAGATCATATGACCGCGTTAGCGAGCATACTACCTTATTATCCCGATCTATTATATCCCTTGATTTACTTGTTATTTTTCTCATACCTGCTCCACATCTATCTGGGCTTTTTGAAGCTTTCCGCTGTAATCGAAATAGACAGTTTTTATCTCTGTGAACTCCTCTATTGCAGTAGTTCCGGCTTCCCGCGTGCCGTTCCCTGTGGCTTTTGTGCCGCCAAAAGGCAGGTGTATCTCAGCACCTATTGTGGGAGCATTGATGTACGTTATTCCCGTATCCAGCTTTTCAATAGCCTTGAAAGCATTTCTTATATTATCAGTATAGATCGATGATGAAAGCCCATAAACCACAGAATTTGCAATATCTATAGCCTCATTCAGGCTATCGGTGCTTATAATTGATAGAACAGGACCGAATATCTCCTCCTGTGCTATCCGCATATCCGGAGAAACATCCGTAAATATAGTGGGCTCAAAGAAATATCCGGGCAGGGGTCCGGCGGTCTTTCCACCAAAAGCCAGTTTTGCGCCCTCCTCTATGCCGATATCCACATATCCGGTGACTTTTTGCAACTGTTGATTATTGATCAGAGGTCCCATGTCCGTCCTCTCGTCAAGACCATTGCCCAGTTTAAGCTTTTTTGTTCTCTCGATAAACCTCTTCTGGAATACCGCGAGTATCTTCTTATGCACAATGACGCGGCTCGCAGCTGTGCATCGCTGCCCGGTCGTCCCGAAAGCGCCCCACAGAACGCCATCGATGGCCAATTCAAGATCTGCATCGTCCATCACTATGATGGGATTCTTTCCCCCAAGTTCCAATGACACTCGCTTCATGTCATTGCTTGCTTCCCGGGAAATTCGGATACCTGTTTCCATGGAACCGGTGAACGAAACAGCGCGGACTTTCTTATTATGGACGATAGCTCCGCCCACAGTATTCCCCTCACCTGTTACAAGATTCAGGACACCTTTCGGAAGCCCCGCTTCAGTGAGTATACTCACAAGTTCGATTGAGAGAAGCGGTGTATCGCTCGCGGGTTTGAATACAAGCGTATTACCGGATATCAAAGCCGGCATTATCTTCCAGGCAGGGATTGCAAGCGGGAAATTCCATGGTGTTATCAGTCCCACAACTCCAATGGGACGCCGGATGGTCATGCAAAACTTATCAGGCATTTCCGAGGGAGTGGTCTCACCCAGCAGCCTCCTTCCCTCTCCTGCAGCATAATATGTAATATCAATGGCTTCCTGGACATCACCCCGTGCCTCCTTGAGTATCTTTCCCATCTCCTGCGTCATGAGACGTGATAGCTTCTCTTTCCTTTCCTCAAGCATCTGCGCCGCCCTGAACAGTATCTTCCCGCGAAGTGGCGCTGGTTTGCTGCTCCATGAATCAAATGCTTCTTCTGCGCTCTCCACCGCATGCTGCACATCGTTGACGGTTGCCTTCTGAAGCCTTGCCATCAGTTCAAGAGTGGCCGGGTTAAAGTCATCGAACGTCTCGCCGGTGCCTGACTCTACCCATTCACCGTTTATGAAAAGTTTATATTCCTGCAAGAATATTCTCCTTTTAATCATTATACTTCAAGGATGAGGACAAAAACCTTTTGGATACCTAAAAGAAGAAGCAAAAAACAGAATGGAAAGGAGGTTTGAAAAAGTGATTATCAAGAAAGAAGATGGTTATTACGTCCTCTCCGAAAAAACTAACTGAGAAGTTCCGTTGCTCTTTCATCATCGTTGTGCAATGAGCCCTCTCCCTTGTTCATCCTACTCTCCCTTCTTATGACCCTTCTCTTTATGGTGTTTCAGCACCGTTCTTGCAGCCACTTCCTTAGCCCGCTTCCCATAGCGACCAGATTCTTCAGCCGATTCTTTGATATGTTCGTATTCTCGTTGCTCTTTTTCACTAACACCAGGAACGTGTTCCTTTTCCGGTTTCTTCTCTAATCTCTTTTCAGCCATAGTATTTACTCACATTATTCCATGTATATTGCCCTTACACAAAATTAAATTATCTCAAAAGCCTCAAATCTCAACAACAGGGATGAATGTGAATCACAATATTTTTATACGGGAAACTACCTTCCGTTTTCTGCCATGACCCAACTTGAGAGCAAAGAGAGTTTATTCTATCGTTTAGAGGTGGTCATGCAAAGAACTTCAATAATGTAACGAAGGTGAACAAAAATGAA
>JAGFND010000175.1 GCA_021409285.1 Candidatus Methanoperedens sp.
GCTGAGGCCGAGAATAAAGCGCGATCCAAAGGTTATGAGAATATTGCGATCACAAGCGGGATAGGTGTGCGGGATTATTACAGGAAGTCAGGGTACATACAAAAAGGACCGTACATGGTAAAAAAACTTTGATATTTCTTCGAATTCTTCCTTATTTCAATTTGAAATTAGCGGGCATGTGACTTAATGTTAATGTCCACAGACAAGTTGGGGTAAATTTGTAATCGTTCTTATTTTATTAAAAAACACTTACTTTTGTATAACTATCTCCCAATCCGTCTTATTGATCTCTTTCACAATCAACACTTTATGCCCGTCAGCTTCCATTCCTCTTGGCACTTCAGTTACTGCGGTCGGATCATCCACAATTATCTTCAGAATTTTTCCATCTTCCAGATTATGTAATGCCTGTTTGGCATATACGAAATTGAACGGGCACATTTTTCCTTTTAGA
This sequence comes from Candidatus Methanoperedens sp., assembly GCA_021409285.1. GTDB lineage: Archaea > Halobacteriota > Methanosarcinia > Methanosarcinales > Methanoperedenaceae > Methanoperedens. Next base: position 455 of record JAGFND010000175.1, read on the forward strand.
TTTGCTTCTGAATCAATTTTCAGATCAATAGAGAAAGTCCCGTTAATATATGCCCGTGTCCTCTCTTCCTTTGGATTTTCAAATACTTCATTTGCATGGCCATGTTCCACAAGCTCACCAAGATAGAGATGAATGACATAATCGGCAAGTCTCATAGCCTGATGGATATTGTGTGTGACTATAACGATCGTGTAATTTGTCTTGAGTTTCAGAAGCTGCTGTTCGATATGCTGCGATGAGACAGGATCAAGAGCAGATGTAGGCTCATCGCACAGAATGATATCGGGCTCAACCGCAAGCCCTCTTGCAAGGCAGAGCCTCTGCTGCTGGCCAATGGAAAGTTTATTAGCAGGCGACTTCAAGCGGTCTTTCACCTCCTCCCACAACCCGGAGATCTTCAGGTATTTCTCAACTATTTCATCCATTTCTTTCTTGCCCGGTTTTCCATGGAGCTTTGGCCCATATGCGATATTATCATATATCGACATTGGAAGCGGATTTGGTTTTTGTGGGAGAAGTCCCATCTTGCGTCTTACATCCGTAACATCAATACTTCCGTTCAGGACATTTATTCCATCCACAATTATTTTCCCGGAAACACTTGCCCCATCTGTAAGATCAATTAACCTGTTGAGGCATTTGAGTAAGGTACTTTTCCCGCATCCGCTCGGGCCTATGATAGCTGTTACCTGTTTTTGCGGTATTTCAACTGTTATGTTCCTTAACGCCTGATGATCGCCATAGAACGCATTTACATCCTGGATACTGATATGACTTTTCAAAATGCGACACCTCGCTTTATGCGGTATAGGGGTATGCTTCGCATACCCCTCATTTTGAAAAAACCTGAGTTTTTCATTGGATCACCTGATAATGTTTTTTGTGAATTTCCTTGATAAATATCGTGAAACTATGCTAAGTGTAAGTACTATTAAAAGAAGTATCAGCGCACTTGCATAAGCCCTTCGCTGGACTTCCGGGAATGGTGTGCCAAGCTGGAAAAATACTGCCAGGGGAAGTGAAGCCACAGGATCAAGGAGCGAGCGCGGCAGGCTATCCGTATAACCTGCGGTAAACAGTACCGATGCAGCATCTCCTATACCCCTTCCGAATGCAAGAATAACTGCTGTAAAAATTCCGGGAAGCGCCTGCCTCATCACAACCCCGAAGGTGGTCTCAAACCGTGTGGCTCCAAGCGTATATGAAGCCTCTTTCAACTCATATGGGACCAATTTTATTACTTCTTCCATTGATCTGATCATTATTGGCAGCTGGAGGATAGTAAGAACTATTATTCCTCCCAGAAGCGATGCCCTCATCCCGAAATATAACATCACAATGAAACCAAATGCCCCGTACACGATTGATGGAGTGCCCCAGAGGACATCAAGAGATAACCTGATGTAATATGCAAGCCTTGTTTTCCCGATATAGTCTTTTTGAAGCGATAGCGCCGCCGGCAGGCTTATTATGAAGGCAAGGATAACACTTCCGAACGCAAGATAAAGCGAGCCCATAATTGCATTCAGGATGCCTCCCTCTTTTCCGAGATAGTACCCGCCTTTAGGAGTCTGGGTTATCATAGAAATGGAAAGCGAAGGGGCGCCATTCCAGATAATTACTGCGATGACCATGAAAAGGCTTCCCACAACTATGCCCAGCGATACGACCATCAAGATCTTGAAGATTCTTTCTTCTATCAGCTTATCCATACGCCATACTCCTCTCGATCCTGATCAATATCAAACGCGCCGCAACCGTAAAGAACAGGATGACAAGCATCAATATCAGGGCAGCAAGAAGCAGGGCAGAATCATACAATGGTATGGACATCATCTCTCCATAGTTGTTGGCAATAAGTGCGGTCAATGGATAGGCCGAATCAAATACTGAAGAGGGGATGTTGGGTACATTCCCTACGACCATCAATACTGCCATAGTCTCCCCTATTGCCCGTGAAAATCCAAGGATGATGGCAGCAGCAATACCGGGATAAGCGATCCGGATCACTGCATGCTTAATGGTCTGCCACCTTGTTGCGCCAAGCGACAGGGATGCTTCCTTTATATCGAATGGAACTGCCCTTAATACCTGCTCTGATATCGAGATAATTATGGGGAACACCATTATCGCAAGCACAATGCCCCCTGCTAACAGGCTGTAACCAGTGGAATATCCCTTTACGGTAAGAAATGGTATCCCTAAATTTCCGATAACAGGCGCAATATAAGATATTGCAGGGACAACAGCAAGAACGCCCCATACACCATATACAACAGGGGGGATACCCGCTAGCAGGTCTATGACCGGCAGAACCTTTGTCCTCACATTCTCATGTGCATATTCGGCAAGATAGATTGAGCTCAGGATGGATAGGGGCACTGCGATCACCATCGCCAACAGGGTTACATAGAGCGTGCCCATGATGAATGGATAAAAACCGAATTTACCCTGGAAGGGCATCCATATGCTGCCAAGCAGCAGGTCATTTAAAGTCTTCACTTCAAGAATCGGTCTTGATCTCAGGTAAAGTATAATAGCCATTAATAAAACAATCAGGCTTGAAAAAAGAGCAGCAGCTAACATTAACCTGCCGGCAAAAGCATCCTTTAGTTTTCTGATATTCATTAGCTGCCTACATTTATTCATGCGTTCCTTTTCAATCGACCTTTTTCAACTCATTATCAAGCGTTTCTTTTGGCAACTCAATGTAGCCTACTTCATCCACAAACTTCTGTCCATCCGTGAGAACCCATCTGATGAATTCTGAGGTAATTCCTGAAGGCTTTCCTTTGGTCACAAATAATTCGACTCTCGCTGGCGGACTCGGAAACACTCCGTTCTTAATAGATGCAATTATCTTCTCTTTCGTGCTTATATCCTCGTTCGGGTCAACAACACCATTCCCATTCACATCAAATGGTATTATCTGTATGCCTGATACAGGCTGCCCTGTTTTCATATCAAATGCATAGTTATAGTTGTTATACCCCGTGCCTAACGGGTCTTTCTGCACTGCAGCAAGCAATCCAGGGTCGCCGAAAACGCCTGTGCCTTTAAGACTTTCCTGTTTACCGCCGAGGTACTTTGCCCATATATCAGACGCGCCCGACGCGTCGCTTCTCGTATATAAATGTATTTCCTGTCTGATCTCAGGTCTTCCCACGACATCGCCCCATGTGTTCACAGTCCCGTTGATATACAGATCAACAAAGGTCTTCCTTTTGACGCCTTTGCTCAGGAGATCGTTAAGCACGGGGTTCTTGGCATTGATGGTGGCTACAACGGCGTCCTTGGTCACACCGATTGGATATGCGCCTTTCTCAATCTCAGAGGGATCAATATCTCTTGATATCATACCAATATCAACAAGACCGCCAAGCGTGTCAGTCATACCCTTGCCTGCGCCGCCTGCTGAGATATCAACTTTGACTTTGGGGTGTAGCTTCTGGAACTCCTCGCCCCAGCGCACAGCCATGGGATACAAAGCAAATGCACCTGACAATGATATAGTTCCTTCAAGTTCCTGTGATGTTACAGCTGTCTGTGCAGCCGTGGCGACTGATGTTGAAGTGATAGCACCGGCAGGTGTAGACTGGACTGTATTTTCAGCCTTATCTACGCAACCTGATAATAATGCACCTGTTAAAACTATAATAAGTATAATAAGTATAGATTTTCTGTTCATTAATTCCACCTCGAATTTCTCAATAAACTTTCCCGGTTTTTAAGGAAATCCCGGATATGTATAAATTCCTCACTATGTTCTCTAATTCTATTCATCACACTGCTGTAATCA
>JAGFND010000176.1 GCA_021409285.1 Candidatus Methanoperedens sp.
AAAATGGCTCCAATCCTCGATGATGCCCAGGATAAGGTCATAACCCAGATGAGCAATTTCTTGCCCGGTAACGCGGAAGGAATTGATTTCATTGCCTCATTTAACGAATCAATAATTTCCACACTTAATGAAGAAGGAGCTGTGACCAAAGAAAAAATATCTGGCACCCTGATATCATACCTTCAGGAAATTTCAAAGCAGGAGACACATGAACATGCAAAAAATGAAATAAAGGCTCTTGTAACTGATCTTGTGGATATGTATGTGGATGGCGCCATGACGATCGATGAATTTAAAGACCGGATATTAACCGAAACGTTCTCACGCATAAGCATAAGCCGCGTCCAGGCCACATTGTCAATATGGGAGAAACGAATATGATGAAATCTGGATTTTTTAGGGACGACTCAGCCCGCGTCCCCTTTGCCGTCATCGGCATATTCATGATACTTATCTCAACATTGATATCAATAAACCTTTCGCGGCTGGATGTAACCATGGCAAAAGCCAGGGCATCGGGCAGCGAAATAGCAGCTCCTGACACCGCGCTCAGGTACGCGAAAGCCGACCTTTCCCGCACCCTTAACTATGCAGGTATGGAAGCGCTGAAAACTCTTGGTGAAACACCAGTTATCAGACCTGATAATAATAGTATATATTTTGATACAGTGAATCCTGCTGAATTCAATAAGAACTGTGCAAGGGCTATCATAAAAAATACGCTTGACCAGTACATCGAATCAAACTACATGTACGAAGCCTTCGTGCATGACGGATTTTCAGTCAATGTTGAACCGCCCGGATCCTGGAAAGAAATAAGGATAGAACCTATAAAAATGAAACTCGACAGGTCGCTTGATCCGCCAATACTGAAACCGGGGGATGGAAAATACAGCAGCGGTTACGAGACATACTGGAAGATCTCAGTCCCGCTGATGATCCATCTCAAAGACATGAGCACAGGATCAGAGCTTTTGAGCAATAACATCACCATAGAAACAGTTATCACATCAAGGTACCCGCTCCTGAAAGATCTCACGGATGAATACAGCGAGAGACTCAATGGCTCAAATGCCACCATGGTCGAAGCAACCGCATTCACAATGGCGTACACATGGGGGAGGGGATACATGCAATATTATAAACAGACGCCTCTGAATATCGTCAACAACACTCATCTTGCACTTATCATGAACGGCGCGCTGCTGCTGGATCAGGGTTTTGTTTTCAATTCGGTTGACCCGATAAGTCTTTTTGAATATGCCAGCGAGACCGAAAAAACGCTTACAGGGAAGAAAAAGGAATACCAGAATGTTTCTCTTGATGGCGGATCACTCAATATTGACCCGCAGCAGGATGCTTTCAATTCGACAGATGATCCTGATGCGGCAAAGGAAGGAGCTGGCAGGGCAAAACAGTTCGACATAAATGCCACGCCCATAATTGAATATCTGAATAATGATTCGATACCCTCGGGTTCTATCGTGAAAAAACAGATATTAACGATCATCCCGGAGGTTTACAGCGCGAAACTTTCGACAGTGGTGGATAGACAGACCACTCAGATCACAGGATCACATGATGGATATGAATCCAGTGATAGAGTTGAAGAATGGGGCGAGCCAGATACCATGGAACTGATCGAGATATTCCCGGAGGAAAAAACAGTTCCGGGAAATCTAAACGGCGAGAAATGGAAAGGCACATGGAGGCGTACCCATTTCTGGCGGCATTATTATATGGTGCATTATTCATGCATAGTTGCCGAGGTCGAAAGCACATGCAGCAGGCAGGAATATAACGAGATGACGACAACTGATATAAGGATAGATGTCGTTTCGATATTCTTGAGGGCCAAAGAGAATTCAGGGACTGATATACATCTCAATTATGCGAATAAGCATCTATCGTCTTTGAACGATGTTGATAATGTATTCCATATGAGAAGTATATCGTACCCGGGCCTTTATACTGACCCGGAACTTGAAGAAGCCTGTGAAAAATATAAAAATGAAATTTTTGACCCGAACAAGATCGGGAATATCAAGAACCTGGCTTTTTCAGGGGAGGATTATGTGAGAACGTATTCTTCTGGCTCTTCTTCACCTTATCAGATCAGGATTCCCGGATGGGTGGAACAGGAAGCGGAAAATGCCGTGGATGATATATCAGATGAGATAAGGAATGATATTCATCTGTCTCCAGATATCAATTATGCTACTTATCCTGTCCCATCAGATCTCCTGATCGCGGCAAGGGATGATCTTATCAGGAAGATCGAAAGAAATGAGTCAGGATATGTGAATAAGGAGAGGTATTTTTCTGGCGGCCTTTATACTTCAACAAGCTCTAAGGTTATTTCATCCGTGCGTGAGTGGTATGTGGATGAGGTGAAGTACAGGATAAGGGTTATGTTCACCGGCGGCAGCGACCAGATAAATGAAATGATCAATAAGAATTTTTCTGAACCTGAAAAGATAAAACAGTCGAACCGGGATGGAGCGAAGTTCCTGTCCCGGGGATTGAAGCTGCCACTGGGATTGGCGATGAGAGCGTATCATGTGGATGCTGATGGGAATATTTATCGACCTGAGGAGCTTCAGGCGTGGAATGAGAGTGTGACGCTGATGGTGGATCAGGAGCCAGATTATCTGAGTGCGGACAGGCCGTATGGCGAAGAAAAACTCTATACTTTGAAATTAAGGAATAACGATCTGCTTGGAGGAAATGGCGTGCATATCCTGCCGACGTTTGATCCCTGGATCATGACCGTGAATGCGTGGTCGATCGATGTTGAAGGCGAGTTCGTGAAGTTCGAGGTTCAGGATGTTGATAATGAAGTGCATCCGAATCCGGTTTTCGGGCATGAGGCGCAGGTGTATGTGAGGGAAGCTGATACAGTAGAGGATATAATAACTCATCTTCCTTTAGGGGATAATCTCCCCCTTAAATTCAATTTCACAACTGGAACTTTTATTGCAGTACCTCCAGGGAAAATAAATGGAATTGGAGATAAAGACGGAATAATTATCGAGGAATCTGCCGGGTACAAGATGAAAAAATGAAAATTGGAATATATATTCTGATTTTGGCGGTCTTAATTTCAAATTATCAAATGGCATCTGGAGCCGAAAATGAATATGGCATCGTTAGAGCATGGTTTAATGGGAAAAACGCTACCGTTGAGAATATTCAATTAAAAATTGGTGAACCATCTGAATTAAAAATTGAAGTCACCTCAAAAATCAACGGAAATGTTTACATCAAAATATTTGAACCCGGAATGACGAAGGCTTTTGATGTGATAAATGGACCAACCAAACAAGATGAAGGGATAGATAATTTGAATATTATTAGTGGTTGGACAAGAACTTTAACTTGGACTATTGCACCGAATGGTGCCTGGAAAAATGGAAATGCACCAATAAACATTTTTGTTGAATTTAGCAAAATAAAAAATGATAAAAAGATACAATTTACCATCGCCAACCCCTACATCCTCGACGAGCGGTACTCCGGCACAGTCTCCACACCGAAACCGGCTTCTTCATCGACGGAAACCGTCCCGTCAACTCCGGTAAAGGGGGCGCCGTTCACCTCGACGATATTTGCATTATCTGTGCTGCTGCTGGCACGGCAGTTGATGAACTGAATCCATGATTAATGAACAATTAAAATATTTGAAAAAGGTTAGAGTAATGCATGGGAATCCCCGATTATCAAAGTATAATGCTTCCACTATTGAAGGTCATAATCAAAAGTCATGAACCTTTATTAGAATTGCAGACGTCCTTGCTCAACTTCCGGGTAAGCTTCATGTTCTCGGAATAGTCAACCCTGACATCAAAAATCCAGACACCCCCATCATCAAGCGTTTTTTTCAACAGGGGTACAAACTCGTCCGTTCTTTCCACCTTAATCCCTTTTGCCCCGAAACTTTCTGCCAGTTTTACAAAATCAGGATTATTGAACCGGACTCCAAAACTCTTTTTGAATTTTATTCTTGCCTTCCAGTCAATGGATCCATAGCCTGAGTCATTGAAGATAACCACAACAAAGCTGCATCCCAGTCTTACGGCAGTTTCAAGTTCCTGGAGATTCATCATGAAACCGCCGTCTCCTACCACTGCCACCACTTTCCTGTCCGGGAGGACAATATTTGCAGCGATAGCCCCTGGCAGGCCAAAACCCATGGATGCAAGCCCATTGGAGATTATAAC
>JAGFND010000177.1 GCA_021409285.1 Candidatus Methanoperedens sp.
CCCTAATTTTTCATTGAATGTCCCGAATACAGCTCTTTGCATTGCCCAGAGATGGTAACCTGCTGTGAAAACAATACCAAAAAGCGCAAGGATCACGAACGTGGGTAATGTAAAATAAGAATTTACAAGCACAAGGAATTCTGCTATGAACCCGCTCATTCCAGGTAATCCAAGGGATGCCAGGAACCCTGCAAGCATGAGGAAAGTCAGCCTGGGCATGTATTTTGCTATCCCCCCAAGGTCACCGATTATCCTGGTGCCTGCTGAATGCTGTATCACACCGCATGACATGAACAATACGCATGTAATAAGACCGTGTGAGAACTGCTGATACATCGCTCCGCTTATTGAAAGCGGAACAAGGGCGGCTGCACCCAGAGTCACATATCCCATATGGCTGATGCTCGAATACGCAACCATCTTCTTGAGGTCGCGTTGAGCCAGAGCCAGGAAAGTTCCATAAAGGATGCTGAGGACACCGATTATCGCCATTAAAGTTATCATTTTATCAGGAGATCCTGAAAATGGAAGAAGCGGAAGTATTACTCTAAAAAGTCCATAACCTCCCATTTTAAGCAATAGAGCTGCAAGTATCACACTGCCGGCTGTTGGAGCTTCCACATGCGCATCAGGCAGCCATGTATGGAAAGGCACTGCCGGCATCTTAACAAGAAAACCAAATAACAGCGCAAGGAATATTGCATTCCTTAGGAAAGGAGAATCGATCACGGAATAATTCTTCAGAAGATGCAGCATGTCAAAGTTGGGTGTACCTGTGATCTGCCATGCATTCCAGTACAGTGAAAAAATCGCAAGCAACATCACAAGGCTGGCCACATGTGTATATATGAAGAACTTGATGGCAGAATAATCCTTTCGCGGCCCACCCCATATGCTGATGAGGAAATACATGGGTATGAGAACTATTTCCCAGAATATGTAGAATACAAAGAAGTCAAGGGAAGTGAACACTCCCATAACGCCTGTAAGTTCAAGAAGTATCAGACCATAGAACTTATTCGCCTCTTTTGTCTCACCCCAGGCAAAAATGATGGTGAGTGGGATGACAATGTTTGAAAGAAGCACCAGCGGCATTCCTATGCCGTCAAGTCCGAATTTCAATCCTATTCCAAGACTTGGGATCCATTGATATGATTCAAGGAACTGCATCCCTGTTTGAGAACTTTCAAATCGTGAAAAAATCACAAGTGAAATAACAAGTGAAATGCCAGATGCCAGTATTGCCACAGCCCTTGCCTGTTCCCTCGTTTTTGTCAGGAATGTAATTAGCGCCCCAATTAAGGAGATTGCTATCATCAATGAGATTAATGCCATTTAAATCACTCCGATTCTGAGTAGAATTATGAGTAAACCTATTCCCAGTAAGGTTACCGACGCGTAATTCTGGACAACGCCTGTCTGCAGTTTACGGATCATTTCGCCAAATTTGAATATGGTATTGCTGATAATATTATCGATTATCATTCCGTCGATTATCTTCCTATCCACAAATTCACCGGATTGCGCCGCAACATCATGCGTGAGTTTGACCCCAATAATATCCGCACCTATCTTTGGTTCATAATATCTGTTATACAGGAGCTTATAAAGCGGATTTCCTGAGGATATAATCTTACTCATATTCAGTATCCGTTTATTATAGATGAGATATGCTATCACAAAACCAAGGACTCCCACAATTACCGGAAGCAGCACAACGATAACCGATGGATGGAATGGTTCTCCCTCATGTACTGGTATTACCACCTCCATGAGTTCAAAATTCTTCTCAAGATAAACATAGAATCCTTCCTTGAGGAATCCAAATAACAATGCAAATACTGCAAGGATCATGAGAGGAATTGTCATTACACCGGGTGATTCGTGTGGATGTCTCTGGGAACGCGGTTTTCCTGTAAATGTCATGAACCACAGCCTGAAGATGTATATTGAAGTAAGAAGCGCTGCTATGATCGAGAAAACATAAGGGATCATATCCCCTTTTATCTCCCCATATTCAAATGCTCCTTCAATTATTGCATCCTTACTGAAGAAACCTGCTGTGCCAATATCCAGGTATGGAATGCCTATTCCTGCAAGTGCAAGAGCCGCTATCATCATTACTGTTGAAGTTATTTTCATTTTATTGGACAATCCTCCCATTTCGCGGATGTCATTTGTGCCCATCGCATGGATGACACTCCCGGCGCTAAGGAAGAGCAGCGCTTTGAAAAAAGCATGGCTCAGCAGATGGAACATGGATATGCCAACGGCTTTTGCTCCTACAACCGCACCTGCAGTGCCCAGCGCCAGCATCATGTATCCAAGCTGACTGACGGTTGAATAAGCAAGCACCCTTTTTATGTCGTTCATCACAAGCCCCATTGTTGCAGCAAAAAGTGCAGTGAATCCCCCCACGTAAGCCACAACAAGAAGCGCGTCCGGCGCAGCCACGAACATAGGGAACGTCCTTGCTACAAGATAAACGCCTGCTGTGACCATTGTTGCAGCATGAATAAGGGCAGAGACTGTTGTCGGCCCTTCCATCGCATCCGGCAGCCACCCGTGCAGCGGGAACTGGCCGCTCTTTCCGACAGCTCCGCCAAAAAATAATAATGTGATAAGGGTGAGCTGTGCGGGAGCGATGTGCGGTATTGCCTCGAACATTGTTTTGAACTGGAGGATGAAATTCCCGTGTTCAATGCTGAACGACCCCTTTGTGATTATCTCTGTCATGTTAAAATAAAGAACGACAATACCCGCAAGGAACAGTACATCTCCTATCCTTGTAACAAGGAAGGCTTTTTTCGCCGCTGCTGCGGCTGATGGCTTATGATACCAGAAACCTATCAGAAGGAACGAACATAATCCTACAAGTTCCCATGAAATAAAAAATTGAAGTATATTGTCAGAAAGTACTACGCCAAGCATTGCTGCCGTGAATAGAGACGTTTCTGCAAAATAACGTGGTTTTGCAGGATCATGTGACATGTATCCCACAGCGTAGATATGGATAAGCAGGCTTACAAACGAAACCATCATAAGCATGACAACAGCAAGCGGATCAATAAGAATGCCAATATTCATTCCCGCAAACCATGGCATTGACTGCTGGACCATTCTATCCGGATATATTTCAAGGAATATCCCTGCTGAAATTATGAATGAACCAGCGATAGCCGCTATTGGGATCAGTGCACCTCCGGAGTAGAGTTTCTTGCCAAGGAATAGCGTCAGGACGAATGCGATCACAGGTAATAAAACGATTAATGCTGCATAGTCGGCAAACATATTACCACCTCAAAATATCAATATTATCAAGATTAATTGTATCGCGCACCCTGAACAGGGCAACAAGGATAGCGAAACCGATAGCTGCTTCTGCTGCTGCTATGGCTATTGAGAAAAGTGCAAATACCTGCCCTGATGAATTTCCATTGAAACTTGAGAACGCTACGAGATTGATATTTGCTGCATTGAGCATAAGTTCTATGCACATAAGGATCTTTATCCCGCTTCTTTGCGTGATGATCCCGTATGCACCCACGGTAAAGATTACAGCCGCTATTAATAAATACGTATAAAGGGACATTTCAGGCCTCCTTTCGTGCAACATATAATGAACCGATCAAAGCCGCCAGCAAAAGAAGTGAAAGCACTTCAAAAGAGAAGATATAATCTGTGAAGATGCCCCCACTCCCAGGACCTGCAAGAGTGTTCACAGTGACAGGAATTGAGTCCTCCTTTCCATGCCAGATCTGTATGCTATCATCCAATGCCGTAAATAATACTACGAATATCATCAAAGCTATGATCAAATTGAAAATCTTATTGAGCATTTATTCTTCCTCTCCCTTTTTTGTTAACATTATAGTGAACAATATCAGCGTCACTACCGCTCCAACATATACAAGCACCTGTATCCACGCTACGAACTCAGCATTAAGGTAGATGAAAAGTGCTGCCGTTCCTATGAAAGTTCCAGCCAGGTAAATAGCGCCATGCACTAATTTCTTTGATTGTACGACCATGATCGAAGAAACAAGAGTGATCAATGAAATCAGTAAGAATGCTATGTCTATCATTGTTTCACCTCTTTCTTGAATAACAACCTATCAGGACCATAAACCAGGCTTTCCCTCGTATAATCAGCAAGTTCATAATTCCCTGTCATTTTAAGGGCGTTCATCGGACAAACATCAACACATATACCACAG
>JAGFND010000178.1 GCA_021409285.1 Candidatus Methanoperedens sp.
ACTGGCAAGAAAATTCACAGAAGAAGAAATGAAGAAATTGAACATAATACCAGATTCTCTCCATCCCAAATGGAATTATACACTCATGTCTTCAAAAAGTTAAGTCGATACATTTGGATAAGTTATTTGTGCGCAGCCCCTCAGTATTTGTATATTTGTATTTACATGAAGGCTATTGCTTGGTAATAATCACAAAAAAAATGTATTATAAAAGATTCCGTAAAATATATTTTTCTTTTTACCATTTAATTTGAAGGGGATACATATTATTCATAATTTCTTGGTTGTTTTTATTCCGTTCGCAAGTGCTTCTTCTGCTGTTCCCATAGCAGTGCCTTCCGACAGAGCTTCCCCTGCAAAGAATAATGTATCTTCAACCGGTTGGGCTAATATCTTCTTTGCTTCATTTGATTCTATGGTTGCGTAAGAATAAGCTCCAAGTGAAAAAGGATCAGTCTGCCAGTTTACTGCCTTTCCTGCATGCAGATTCTTTAAGAGGAAAGATCTGTCTGCATTAAAGATATAGCTCAAAGCATCGAGTGCCATATTTATTATGTTCTCATCAGATGTGTTTTTATATTTCTCCGCTTGAGGGCCGGCAAGCCATCCTGTAAGAAGCGGAGTCTTATTCGGCAGTTGAGTCCAGCATGCAGTAAAAGGAGTATCTGAAATAAGTAAACCAAGTTCAGGCATCTTTCGAATTTGATTTTCAGATGATTCCCAAAAAGCTTCCTTGAATTCAAGGAATACTTTTGTAGCAGTGCCATATCCTATTGATTTTGCTGCCTCCAGTTTTCCAGGCAATCCAGGGGAAAAAAGAATGTGAGCTTCATCGTCCGGCTTTGATTGAAGAACTCCAAGCGGTACAGTGATCAACGCTTTGCGTGCTGAATAGATTTTACCTTTATCACTGATAACTTCAACGTTGTCTGGCTTCCACCGGATTTCTTTTACAACAGTTGATACAAAGATTTCACCGTTGTGTTTTATTATTTCCTTTGAAAGAAAGTCTATAAGCTTAATGTAGCCACTCTTTAATCTGTACTGATCCGATTGGCCGAAATTATTCCATTCTTCTCTCAGAGCAAATGTGCTGGCTCTTTTAATATCGGCTGCATCATAACCTTCTACAAAAGCTCTGGCGGTTTCCCTTACATCTTTGAATTTTTCTTCGTTCAGGTATTGATCCAGAAATTCACTGAAAGGAATATCCTGTTTAAGTGAGCCAGCTTTTGAAAGAAGTGTTGAGAAAGCGATCCAGAGATTTTCAGGATCATGGAATTTTCCATTTTTTATCCCGTAGTAATTTCCTGCAGTAGAGTTGAATTCAATACCACCTTCTTTTAACAACGATTTAGTTACAGGCATGTCACCGTGGACAAATTCTGCACCTGCTTCTATATGTGTTGAGAAACCCGGAACAGTTAACGTATGTATCCTGCCTCCAAGCCTATTTCGGGCTTCGAGCACACAAACTTTTTTTCCCGCTTTTGCTATTTCCTTTCCGGCTGCAAGCCCGGATGCCCCTGCGCCTATGATTATTACATCCACTTTAGCATGCGAGGTCTTTTTGTTAGTTGATTCATCCATGAAAATCTTTTTTGTCTTGAAAGTTTATATAGAATACTTTCAACTTGCTCTCCGGGGGCTTAAGAGAATAAAACGGGTGAATGGTTTGAGCATCACGTATTATGAGGCCGTCATTAAAAATAGGATTCAACTCCTTGATAAAAAGTTATTTAAATCATTGCATTTATGTTAATCATTGGGGTGTTTTACATGGCATATGAAATAAAAAATTATGACGAACTCCTGGGAACAAAAGGTTTCAGCGACCAGTTATTGAAAAATCATTTCACTTTGTACCAGGGATATGTGACGAACACGAACAAAGTGGCAGACGCATTGAGCGCCATGGCCAGAGAAGGAAAGACAGCGACTCCTGAATATGCTGAATTAAAGCGCAGGTTCGGATGGGAGTTCAACGGGATGAGGCTACACGAATTTTATTTTGGGAACATGATTAAAGGCGGGAAAGAAATCGATAAGAATACGAATTTATATAAAAAAATTGTAGCAGATTTCAGTTCATATGAGAACTGGGAGGAGGATTTTAAGGCAACAGGCGCCATGCGGGGAATAGGCTGGGTGATCTTATCCTATGATGGGATGGAGGGCAGACTGTTCAATACGTGGATCAATGAACATGATGGCGGACACCTTTGCGGGGCAAAGCCCCTCATAGTCATGGATGTCTTTGAACATGCTTATATGATCGATTACCAGTTGAAGAAAGCAGATTATATCGAGGCTTTTTTCAAAGCCATTGACTGGACTATAGATCCGAAAATGGATTCATGGATCGAATAAATTAAATAATTGTCCTTGATAAGGGGAAAAGAATATGAGTGTAGACCCTGATTTCATGAAAAAGCCAGTGGTTGGTGAACACAATGCGCACAAGGTTAGAGGGGAAGTCAACCCCCCCGGGAAACTTGGTGTCCATGGCACCAATGTTGCTGTGGACCATGATTCCTGTGAAGGCGATGGTATCTGCATTACGGTATGCCCTGTGAATGTGTTTGGCTGGGTTGGTTCGCCCGGTCATCCCACTTCAAGCAAAAAATCAGATCCTGTAAATGAGATAGACTGCATTTTCTGCAGGGCATGCGAATCACAGTGTCCTGTTCGAGCGATCAAAATAACGGAACCGTGAACTATGTATTGTGACTATACTGTGACTGTTGTTATATGATTTGAACCTTAAGGAGGAAAGAACAATGGGAATTCCAAACATGCTTTTCGTATCTGAGCAAACACAACAGGGGCCTCGCCAGATGGACCTGTACTCCCGCCTGCTGGATGGACAGATTATATTTCTCAATGGCGAAATCAATGATGATATGGCTGAAAGTATTATTGCACAGCTTCTATATTTAGAAGCGCAAGAATTCGAAGGCGACATCCGCATCTATATAAATAGCCCTGGAGGGGTGATTACTGCCGGTCTTGCTATCTATGATACGATGCAGTGTATTAAGTGCAATGTTGCAACTATTTGTGTGGGACAGGCTGATTCGATGGCTGCGATCTTACTGGCAGCTGGAACGAAGGGAAAGAGAATGGCATTTCCAGCCTCTTGGCGGTGCGGAGGGACAGGCATCGGATATACAGATCCAGGCAAAAGAGATGAACAGGGCCAAGAACCTTCTGGATGAAATCCTCGTCTATCATACAGGGCAACCCATTGAAGTCATTGAGAAAGATACAGACCGAGACTTCTTCCTTACGGCAGAGGAAGCAGTTGAGTATGGGTTGATAGATAAAATAATAAAGGCGGGAGAAGGGGTAGTGAGAGCGAAATAAAAATAGGACCAGAAAAACCTATCCACAATTTCAATCGCTCATGCAACGAGTTTTGCACAATTTTCAAGATCTCCCGTACTCAATACAGACGCATATGCTAAAATGCAATAAGGGGAGTATAAATAATGGTTGAGGAAAACCGGAGGACATAGATGCCTGAATTGAAAAGAAGCCTGGGGTTGTTAGGGGCTACGAACGTAAGTATCGGCGCAATAATTGGCGCAGGAATCTTTGTCCTGAGCGGTGTTGCCTCCGGGATCGCAGACACCTGCTGTCATACTTTCATTCATGATTGCAGGGGCTACTGCATTTCTTACGGCATTGAGTTCTGCCGAGCTATCCTCGTTCATTACCGAGGCTGGAGGTTCCTACATTTATGCAGATAAGGCGTTCGGAAAATTCTGGGGATTCCTGGTTGGCTGGACTAAATCATTTGACTACATAGTGGGAGCAAGCGCAGTTAGCATAGGATTCGCAACATACTTTGCCTATTTTCTTGGAATTCCGGCCATGCAAAGCGTAATAATAATTATCGGGGCAGCACTGCCTTTGCTCATCATGCTGTTAAACTTCAAAGGAGTAAAAGAAGCTTCAAGCACAAACAATTTACTGGTGATACTGAAGGTTACAGCACTTGTGCTTTTCATAATTGTAGGAGGATTTTTCCTATTTTCACACGGGGATTTTTCCAATTATCATCCGTTTTTTCCCAGGGGTTTTGCTGGAACGCTTTCAGGTGCAGCAATAATTTTCTTTGCGTTCATAGGCTTCAATACGGTTACGGTACTCTCTGAAGAAATAAAGAACCCTGAGAAGACAGTGCCAAGGGCAATAATGCTCGCATTTGG
>JAGFND010000179.1 GCA_021409285.1 Candidatus Methanoperedens sp.
CTCCAGTTCTGAGATCACAGTTCCGCAAAGAGGCATCATGCCAACAGGAAGCCCTGTGGCTTTTTTGCATCGCTGAATGCCTATTTTCTTTGATATCTCTATAACTGAATATGGTATGGATTTTTCAAGACCCACTGGAATAACAAGATTTATTCCTCTTGCCATGACCGTTCCAAGGATCGCCCCGGTCGTTCCGCCTGCCGGATTTGCCATCATGACACCGGCAATCCCCTCAGGGTCAAGCGCGTTTGCGCCTTTTATGACGACATCGTGTGATGTCATTTCATTGATGATACCATCACCATTTACTTCTTTTCCGTTCCTGAATGCGACCATTGGAAGTCTCTTATCCTGCGGGACAACAGTTGCAGTTCCATTGATATAGCCTGCAGCGTAACGATCTATTTCGATCTTTCGGCCTGCCAGCTCCTGTAATACACAGGCGTTGGTAGTTCCAAGTGTGACAAGGATTATTCCATTCTTGAGAGCTTGCTGGATGACCGGTAGCTTTTTAACTCCCATTGCTATGATCCTTTTCGACTCGGCAGGGGTAAGAGTTATTTGTATTTGCTTCATGATTTTACTTTTTTATGCTGAAATAATTACCTCTTACCGCCTGCACGAAAATATTTTTTCAGGATCCCAGATATCCGGGCACGAACAGGATGACGAAGTATATTGCCATTGTTACCAATCCAAGCGGTACTCCAAGTCTTGCCCATTCCTTGCTTGTGATCCCAAGTTTTCCTGCCGAGATTATGTTCGGTATATTTCCTGGTATCAGCATGCCGCCTGCTATCAACAATCCCATTAATGCGGCATTAATCTGCAATTGTGTAAAGGTGGGCCCAATCTCTGCGGCTGTCAGCGTTGCATTATCAAGGATTGCGGATACCATATTAACCCAGAAGAGTGCCTCTGCAGGCATTTTAGCGATATATTCAAAGATTATCGGCTTGAAGCCGTCGCCAAGGAAAACAAGCGCCATAATAAATACATACACTTTTACCGCTCTCATTATTACATCCTTCAATGTTTCCTTATAATCCTCAGCTTTCATGCCCGGATCTTTTAGATCCACCTTTCCAAGGAAGAACATTCCCACAATACCATATGCAATAATCCCGGGGATGATGTAAATTGCCAGTTGTTCGATAAGGTATGTGAAACTGGCATGGAATGGAGGACCTGACAGCTTGGATATGGCTATTGTTGAAAGCGGCTCACCAAGAGGCGTAAGCGCAGCACCAAGACCGATTGAGAAGCATGAAATGACAGTAAGATCAATCTTTGATTTTCTTGTAAGGGGCAAGGCATTGACCATCTCCACAAGTATGATGGCTGCAAGGATAGCTGAGATCACGCTTGAAAAAAGACCAAGGACTGCAATAAGTATGAATGCCATGACCTTTAATGAAAGTTTTTCGGTCATCGTCCGTATCGCACCATGGATAGGTATGTGCCATTTATAAATGATCAATCCGACGATCAATACGACCTGAACGATGCCTATGGGTATATGAAGACTGTTAGAAATATATATGGGGGCAACTAATGCCTCTTCTATTATTGACCAGCGCCAGCCCGTTTCTACACCTTCCAATGTTACAAAATGCGAAATAGAGAGGGCAAGAACACCGCAAATAAATAAAAATACTTCAAGATTTTGCTCAATGATCTTAATCTTAAATGGACCAATCAATACTATCAGAAATATTATGAAAAGTCCTACTGCAATTCCTATGTCAAGCGCCATTTTTATTTTTCCTCCTAAACAAATTTTAATTCCAGACCACAAAAAGCCCGAATAAAACGTTTTCCATATTCAACATGGGCTCTTTTATATTTTGTGGTTTTAATCCTGAGATTTTTTAATTTATTCTGGCTCGGAATACATATCTTTATTTACTTTACGATTGAATTCGTTTTATTGCATGGAATTAGAAAAGATCGATAAGATTTTGAAGAAAAAGCCGGATGAAGCAGCAGAAGAATTACTTAAAGAGGTTGAGAAAGTATACGGTGAAGTCCCATATATCCTCAATTTCATGAAGCGTTCGCCTGAGCTTCTTATAACCAAGATACTTTATGATAATGCCATTATCCGGGAGTTCAAACGCCTGGATCCGAAAACAATAGAATTGATATCGATCGGTGTTTCTGCAGCATTGAAATGCGAGCATTGCCTGAAAATGCATATCCGCATCGCCCGGAGACTTGGAGTTCCAAAAGAAGAGATATTTGACGCCATACTAATTGCAGGCACGCTCTCCAACGCTGCTGTGCTTGCAGAAGGAACAAGGGCAATAGATTCTGAAAAGGTATCGGAAGAATGTAAAGTGTGCGGGATAAATGAAAAGAGTAATTAAACATGAAAAAAGTAGGCATCGCAGTAACAGATCCGCTGGACTGGACAGGGAATGCACTTTTCAATTCTGTAAGCAATTGCGGAATGCAGCCAATAAGATTCAGCTTCGCGAATGCGACATCAGAGATATTGACTGGAAAGATCCATGCCAGCTGCATTGATCTTTTTGAACTTGATGCTGTGGTTGTCAGAGACCTGGGACCGGCCATACATAATGACGTTCAATTCAGATATGATCTGATCTGCCAGCTTGAGGAACTTGGAGTCCCGATCATCAATCCGCCAGAGTCAATAGCAAGAGCCGCGAATAAATATCAATCAAGCTATCTCTTCATGAAAAATGACATCATGACTCCTGAAACAGTTGTCACAAATAGTCTTGAGGAGGCTGCGAATGCGCTTTCATCTTATGGCAACGCAGTATTGAAACCTGTTTTTGGATCTAAGGGGATCGGTATCGAGTGCGTCAGATATGATGACGAAGGGCTTTTGAATCTTGAGAGATTTCTTGAAAAGAACGGTTTGATATATATTCAGAAATTTATACACAATCCGGGCAGAGATATCAGGATCTTTGTAGTGAATAACGATGTTGTTGGTTCGATATACAGGATAGCGCCTGCAGGCGGCTGGATAAATAATCTCAGCCAGGGCGGAAGCGCAGAACCGTGCGTTTTGACGCAGCAACAGCATCGATTGGGTTTGCAGGCTGCAAAGGCTGTTGGAACGGTCTATGCAGGGGTTGATATCATAGAAGGAGAAAGGGATTATGTTATTGAGATCAATGGAACGCCATCCGGGAAAGGTATCTATGAGGCAAGTGGAATTGATGTTACTATCAGGATAGTAGAATATTTGAAAAACCTTCTGGGATGACATCTATCCTCTTCATTTATCCGCCAAGAGGTAATCTTTCTGGATGCCCTACACGAACATTCCTGTGACTTCTTCTCGTGTTTCTTTTGTTATCATTTTGGTATAAGCTTCCTTGAAGTCATCCATTGTTACGGCCTTTCCTTTTCTTCTTATTACGAACATTCCTGCTTCTGTTACGATGGCCTTCAGATCCGCACCACTTAAGCCATCAGTCATATTCACGAGTTCATCGAAATCCACATTGTCAAGTTTCATCTTCCTTGTATGGATCGTAAGAATCTCATTTCTTCCTTCATCATTCGGAAGAGGTACTTCAATGATCCTGTCAAATCTTCCGGGCCGCAATAATGCCGGATCAAGAAGATCAATTCGGTTCGTTGCAGCAATGATCTTGACATCGCCTCTCTTATCAAAGCCATCAAGTTCTGCCAAAAGCTGAACCATTGTCCTGTTAACTTCGGATGAACCTGTTGTTCCGTCATATGTCCTCCGGCTTCCAACAGCATCGATCTCATCTATGAAAACAATACTGGGCGCCTTTTCTCTTGCAAGATTGAACACATCCCTCACAAGACGCGCTCCTTCACCTATATATTTTTGAACAAGTTCAGTTCCGCTCATCCTGATAAATCTTGCACTTGCCCTCCTGGCCACAGCTTTTGCAATAAGCGTCTTTCCAGTTCCCGGAGGGCCATAAAGCAAAATGCCATGGGGAGGTTCGATCCCAACATCCGTGAAAAGTTCCGGATTTGTCAGGGGAAGTTCAACAGTCTCAATGACTTCATCTATTTGCTTCTGAAGGCCACCTATGCTGGTGTAATCCACATCCGGAGCTTCTATGAGTTCCATGACCCTGGCGCGGACATCCGCTGATTTGGCAAGCACTTTTACGATTGCAAGGTTACTCGTAACAGCAACACGCTCACCCGCTACGATCTC
>JAGFND010000018.1 GCA_021409285.1 Candidatus Methanoperedens sp.
AAAAGCTGTTGTTCAGATGTTTTTTTCCAGGCACTTTTCAGGTTTTCTATCTCGTTTTCTATTATTTCCATGGCGATTTTCCAGATACCCATTAGGGTTTTTATGGGAGTTAAGGTGGTCGCCATTTGACGGTAAGGTAAAAAAGCAGTTAAAAAAGCAACCCCGAATACTCACTTAAAGTCGGATTCAATGACATTTATCACCATTATAAATTTTAATTATTATTAGTTATAAAATAGTTTTATATTGTTAAAAATGGTATATGATTGTAAGGAGGCGAGGAAAAATGGACATATTTGATGTGTTGACCGCTATCATAAAGAGAAAGAAAGCATTCATACATAGCGGTATAAATGAAAATGAAGCCTTGATGAAAGCAGAACTTGATGTTTCCAAAGAATATCACATTTCACTTTTTGACATAAAGAAATTAGTCAGAGCATAATATAATGAAGTCCAAATGCAATAGTTCTCATTCATAGGGTCTATTGCCTGGATTTCTATACTTTTGTATCTTCCATGCATTTGTTTTATTGTTTAGGATGTTCCAGAAGTTCAATCAGCAGGCCGTTGGGGTCTTTGAAGGAAGCAAGTTTCATCCCGCCTTCCAATTGTAAAGCCTCTAAATAAAATATTACTCCTTTTTCTTTTAAGTCAGTAACTGTGGCTCCGATGTCATCTACGGAAAAAGTAATGTGGTCATTTATTGGAATTGAACTCCCACCCAATTTAATTTCAATTCCCTCTGAACGCTTTGGAATTTCGTCTCTATATCCCATGAGTTCTATCTTGCTGCCGTTTTTTTCGACAAAGATTGCAGAAAAACCTGCATCATCCATTTCAATCTTAGCAGAAATAGAAAAACCAAGCACATCAGTATAGAATTCAACTGATTGCTGCAAGTTGTTCGTAATAATCCCGATATGGTCAATTGTTTTAATCATGGTTTTTCTCTACCATTTTCTACAAATTCAAGCTTTCACTTTTTTCCATTGACTGCAAACAGCGTCTATACCCTGCATGGTTTGCCTCCCACACAACATGTCATTTACACACTCCACAATCTGGTCAGTTCTATTCTCCATAATTTTCTGGACAAATTCAGGGTCAGCAAAAAGTGGTCTTGCAAGGGCTACAGCATCTGCTTTGCCCTTCGTGATAATTTCTTCAGCAAGGTCGGGAGTATTTATTCTTCCATTAGCGAATACTGGAATTTTGACTTCCTTCTTAATTTCATAGGTGATATCAACCTGATAACCAGGTTTTGAAGTCAGTTTCATTATATCAGGGAGAAACCAGGATTCATAAGTCCCGGCATTACAGGATAGATAATTAACACTTGCCTTCTCAAGTCTTCTGGCTAATATCTTCCCTTCGTTCAGTGTGAAACCATCAGGAAGCCACTCATCGGGCATGAATCTATATCCTAAAAGACATTCTTTGCCTATATGTTCTCTGACAGATGCTACTACTTCGAGCGGAAACCTGATCCTATTTTCAAATGAACCGCCATATTTATCGGTACGCTTATTTGTTCTGGGTGAAATAAACTGAACAAGGAGATACCCTGTAGCTCCATGGAGCTCAACCCCATCAAACCCCGCTTTTATTGCTCTCTCTGATGCCTCACCGAACTTATTTATCAAATCGGTTATTTCATCTATTGACATTTCTTTAGGGATAATTTTCTTTTCGGGTGCCAGATATGTGTCTACTGGTGATGGAGCAATTGGCTGGTGTGAATATCGTCCACCATGATATAATTGAAGAACTGCATATCCTCCTTCATCCTTAATTGCTTTTGCTAACTTGCTCAGCCCATTGATATAATTGTCAGAATCAACCCTTATCATTCTGGATAATCCTACTCCTTTGTTATCAACAGCAGATGCTTCAACTACGAGCAGTGATACACCTGCCTTTGCTCTTCTCGCATAAAATTCTATCGTTTTTTCCGAAACAGTCCCATCTGAATTTCCATAACAGAGGAACATAGGGGCGAGAATGATGCGATTTTTTAAAACAAGGTTACCTATCTTTAATGGACTGAAGAGCTTTTTTAAATTTTTCATATATAGAAACGACCAAGTTGTTTAGCTGTCATAAAGAGATTTTTCTATTATTTTTCCCACATTTACATCTTTTATTCATTATGTACCTATATTTATACCTGTTGCTCACAATTCACCATTTCCACCTTCTCGTTTCCTCTTTTTCTCTTTTGCCAGGTTAGAGTCTTATATATCTCGATATATACAAAGCCAGCAGCACAAACCCCAATGACCATTAACCATTCAATGAGATCCAGAGATTTTACGCTTAACACTTCACTGAAATAAGGAAACGATACGACAGCGACTTGAAGCAAGAACATGAAAATGACAGTTAGCACAAGCCACCTGTTCTCAAAAATCTTCCCGTTAACCGGATTAACGAGCGACCTGCAATTAAAAGCCCTGAACACTCCCGATATGACAATTGTCGTGAATACCATTGTCTGAGCTTTTACAATATCGTTCTGCATTAGCAAAAAAATCCCAAGTGCTGCCGCCGCAAGGATAATAGAATAATCCACAAGGAAGACCCGTCCGCCTTTCCAGAGACTTTCATTTCTAAATCTTGGTTGTCTTGTCATTACCTCCCGGTCAATAGGATCAATGGCAAGCGAAAATGCAGGGATGGTCTCCATTACAAGATTCACCCACAGTATCTGTATAGCTGTCATGGGAAGCGGAAATCCCATCAATATCACGACAAAAACAACAAGCACTTCAGCAATATTTGCCGGGAAAATGAAAAAAACACACTTTCTAATATTCTCATAGATACCGCGGCCTTCCTCGACGGCTTTGACAATCGTTGCAAAGTTATCATCAGCCAGCGTCATTTGACTGACTTCCTTTGCCACATCTGTTCCTGTGATCCCCATAGCTATCCCGATGTCTGCATGTTTCAGTGCCGGCCCATCATTGACTCCGTCGCCTGTTACTGCAACTATCTTCCCTTTTGCCTTCCATGCGCTGACTATCCGGAGTTTCTGATCGGGCTCGACCCTTGCATACACGCGAATGCTCTCGACTTTCTCTCCTAATTGATTCTCGCTCATTTTGTTTAATTCCTGGCCGGTCACAATAAGATCTCCTTCCCTGAGAAGTCCGACCTCACGGGCAACTGCTCGCGCTGTCAATTCGTTGTCTCCTGTGATCATGGCAACTTCGATACCCGCGCTTCTGCATAGCTCAACGGCTTCCTTGACCTCTTTCCTGGGTGGGTCGATGATCCCGGCAAGACCAATGAAAGTCATATCTTGCTCAACATTATTGGAAATTTCAGGATCTATGATGATCCGTCTGGCAAAAGCGATTACCCGCAGTGCGTTTTCACTCATTGACCGCTGTGCTTCCATGACTTTTGCTCTCTCTTTGTCAGTGAACAATACTTCTTTATCGTCAATAGCTATATGCGAGCAGCACTGGAGGACATATTCCGGGGCACCTTTTGTAAATGCAATGGTTTCCCCACTTTTTTCATAGATCACAGTCATTTTTTTCCTGACCGGGTCAAATGGGATCTCACCAACAAATCGCATCGTTTTTTTAAGCCCGCTTCGTCTTACCCCTGCTTTATGAGCAAGGACGAGCAAAGCAGCTTCCGTTGGGTCACCGATCGTGCTCCAGACTTTCTTTTTTTCATCATAAATAAGATCGGAGTTGTTGCAGAGTGCGGAATTGTAAAGGAGAAAATCTAATTCCCGCTGTTTCTGAGGTTCTATTTTTATGCCGTTTTCAAGGAAGTTTCCGTTATTCTCATAACCGGCACCAGTAACTTCGTAAAATCTATCCGAGGTAAATATCTGCCGTACCGTCATTTCGTTTTTTGTAAGTGTCCCTGTTTTATCCGTCAGGATCACATTGGTACTGCCCAGCGTCTCAACCGCAAGAAGCCTTCTTACGATGGCGTTTTGAGCAGCCATCCTTTTTCCACCAAAAGCGAGTGCGATAGTGATAACGGCCGGAAGGCCTTCAGGGATCACAGCAACTGCTAACGAAATACTTGTAAGGAGCATCTGAGCGTATGGAATTCCTTTCATAACCCCAAAAACGAATAAAGCTCCCGCGCCTATAACAACGATTATCGCAAGCTGTTTCCCGAATTTTTCAATATCCTCTTTCAGTGGTGTCTCTTCCATATCCGTTTCCTGGATGGTCTGTGCTATTTTACCAAATTCTGAATTCATACCTGTCGCCGTAACAATGGCTCTTCCGCGCCCATTTGATACAGTCGTGCCCGTGAAGATCATATTCGTGCGGTCAGAGAGAGATGTGTTTTCCAGAAGGATATTTTCAACTTCTTTTTCAACCGGCAGGCTTTCACCTGTCAATGAAGCTTCATTTGTCCTGAGCAGGTATGCTTCGATTAGCCGGGAATCAGCAGGTATGCGATCTCCGGCTTCGATCACGATAATGTCGCCAGGAACGATTTCCTGTGCCATTATTTTCTGCTCTTTTCCATCGCGAACAACCCGCACTACTTGAACAACCATTTTTCGAAGCGCATCGATCGCTTTTTCCGCGCGGTATTCCTGCACTGTCCCAAGTATCGCATTCAGGATAAGTATTGTCGCGATAGCGCTTGCATCGACCCATTTACCAAGAAGAGCCGCTATTATTGCTGCCGCTATCAGCACAAATATCATGATACTGGTGAACTGATACAGGAACTTTGATAGGATGTTTTTCTTCGGAGCTTCTTCAAGCTCGTTGTAACCATATTCCTGGAGACGTTTTGTGGCCTCTTCGGTCGTCAAACCATCTATTTTGGTATTCAATGCTTCAAACGATGTAGCGATCGACATCGTATGTGCATTTCCATGATCCTTACTTCCAATTAAACTTATCACTTCTCGATTATTGTCTCCTCGATCTTTATCCCGAAATGCCTTGCTGCCGCCTCAAAATACACCAGCACCTCATCACCTTCCTTTAGAGCTGTCACAGGCAGTGGTTTCCCATCAACTCCAACAAGTTTTATTGTTTCGGCGTTCTGAAGCAGAGTCTTTATCCTCGTCCCTTCCACCTCGGCTTCCACAAGCATAAGCGGCCTGCGCTCTATCTTTACCCGCCCGATGACAGCAGGACGCGTCTCGCCGCTTGAATTTAATATCAGGACATCATCACCCGATGAAAGCTCGGAGAGGTAACGGGTCTTTTCTCCCACTCTGATGTAGGCATGTACTGCTCCTGCATTCACCCTGAAAGGGCGCGCAGCAACATAGGGGCTTTCCTCGGATTCTGAATGAACAAGGAAAAGTCCATTACTCTGGGAACCTATCAACATCCCTTCTCCGACAACCATAAGAGACGCAGTATCAACGCACACCCTGTCACCCATGCCAACAGATCTTACCTTTGTCACTGTAGCCTTTACAAGCGGTATTTTTTCCATTCCTGACCTGTCACGGATCGCGATGACTTTCTTGATCTCTGAAAGATTATCTGTTTCAAGGAGCACGCCGTCAGAGCCGTGTTCTAAGGTCAAAAGTGCAAGTTTTGCTTCCTCTGCGTTCTGGACACCGGCTATTATCTCCACATCAAGCTTCTGCAGGCCAGCAATCAGGTTCTCAAGCGGAATGACCTTCCAGTCCGTACCTATTACCAAAAGATAATCGCATGATCTGCCCAGTTCAGCTGCGAACTGCTCATATTTCTTATTCTTGATCACAACATATCCTGCTACGTTTTTCCCTTCGCCTGACAGGCGCTGGGCTTCCTTTATATCCCCTGAATTTGAAAAATCTGAGGGAAGCTTTTTTGTTCCGTCGCCTTCGCTGTTTTTCCCTATGACAATGATATCTGCTTCGCAGCCCATGGCTGCGGTCTTGATATTCCCCAGTTCTTTTACTTTTTTAACGTCATTTTCATTCAAAAGTATGAAGTCCGCACCTGACTCCAAACCTGTGGTGACAAGCGATTTATTGGCATCCCATGTTCCCAGGTCAGCTTTGATCCAGACGGATTTTTCTTTTTTCACCTGATGGCCTCCATTGCATCCTCCACGCTTGCGCCTTTATGGACAACAAGTGTCAGGGCACGGGTCATTGCTGTCGGATTATCATGCTGGAAGACATTTCGGCCTATTGCGACACCTCGTCCTCCGGCATCTATCGCTGCCCGCACCATTGCAAGGAATTCTTCATCTGTATTTGTCTTGGGGCCTCCAGCCATTACAACAGGCACAGGACACCCTTTAACGACATTTCTGAAAGTTTCGATATCTCCTGTGAAGTTCGTCTTGACTATATCTGCACCCAGTTCTGCGCCCACACGGGCCACATGTGCCACAAGTTCTGGATCATTTGAGTTCTTGATTTCCTTTCCGCGCGGGTACATCATCGCAATAAGCGGCATTCCCCAGATGTCGCAATATTCCGCAACTGCGCCCAGCTTCTTCAACTGTTTTGCCTCGGTTTCAGATCCCACATTGATATGAACGCTGACCGCGTCCGCCCCCATTTTCAGTGCTTCTTCCACCGTACAAACCTGTACCTTGTCGTTTGGGTCAGGACCCAGCGACGTTGATGCGCTCATATGAATTATCAGACCTATATCGCGGCCGTATCCCCGGTGTCCGTGTTTTGCCATGCCTTTTTGTAAAAGCACAGCATTTGCACCGCCATCTGCGACTTTGTTCACCATTTCAGCAAGATTGACGATCCCCCGTACAGGTCCCATGGAAATTCCATGATCCATAGGAATTATAACCATATTTCTGCTTTCTCTATCCATTATCCGCTCAAGGCGGATTTTTTTTCCTATTTCTGACAAATCATATCACCCTGTTCGTGTTAGTATGTAGCGCACTTACACGGTAATAACAATATAAATAATTAACCCTCAGTTTCAGTATGGCGGTCTCATTTTTTCCCTTCCCAATACTCCTGTAAATAACTGTTGTTTGAAATTGTATAACATCATTCTTGATATTGTATTTTTTGAAAGTCCTATTTGTGCGCTATGCACATTATCATGGATAATATGATATACTTTGAAAGAATAATATATCAATCAGTGGGCAGATAAAATCTTTTCTATGAATTAGGAATACCACCATACCACCCTAATCAGCAATCAATCTGCCCACATACTTTAATATCTGCTATCGTTTTTTCCATTGCTTATTTAGATTTTTCAAGATAATCTTTGATTGCAGCATGCAGCCCATCAGCAGCAAGGTTTGAGCAATGCATCTTGATAGGAGGAAGGCCGTCAAGTTCCTTTGCGACATCATTCCTGGTTATTTCCATGGCTTCCTCAAGGGTCTTTCCTTTGGCCATTTCAGTAACCATACTGCTTGTCGCTATCGCTGCTCCGCAGCCAAAAGTCTTGAATTTTACATCTTCAAGCCTGTTGTCTTTGACTTTAATATATATCCACATAAGATCGCCGCAAACGGGATTTCCGACCTTTCCGATACCATCAGCATCTTTAATCTCACCAACATTTCGCGGGTTTGCAAAATGATCCATCACTTTTTCGCTGTATCCGTCTGTCATTTTTTACCTCGCCAGAGGGGACATCATTCTAAGCTTATTCACGATATCAGGTAGAATGGAAACTACATGATCCACTTCTTCCTGTGTATTCTCGCGTCCAAGGGTCAATCTGAGAGAACCGTGTGCCTCCTCAGGTCTCAGGCCTATCGCTATCAGGACATGTGAAGGAGTAAGTGAAGTGGACGAGCATGCAGAACCAGTGGATGCCGCAACGCCTTTCATATCAAGGCTCAATATCAATGATTCCCCTTCAACATAGCTGAACCTGAAATTTGCATTTCCAGGCAAGCGTTTTGTCGGATGTCCGTTAAGATATGATTCTTTTATTTCAAATATCCCCTTTATAAGCGAATTCCGAAGATTTGCCAGTTTTTCCTCTTCAGGGAGGTGTACCTTTGCAAGTTCAGCAGCTTTCCCGAAGCCAACGATACCAGGGACATTTTCTGTGCCTGACCTTATATTTCTCTCATGGCCACCTCCGTGCATCTGTGATTCAATAACAGTCCCTTTCCTGATATATAGAGCGCCCACACCTTTTGGTCCATATATTTTATGTGCGGACATTGACAAAAGGCTCACTCCAAGAGTATCAGCATTAATCGGAAGTTTTCCGATCGTCTGGACTGCGTCTGTATGAAAAATAATATTTTTCTCATTTGCGATCTTTCCGATTTCCTCAATTGGCTGGATGGTGCCGATCTCATTATTTGCATGCATTATCGTTATAAGTATTGTCTCTGGAGTGATCGCTTTTTCGACATCAACCGGATTTACAAGTCCTTCTTTATTGACAGGTAGATATGTGACTTTGAAACCCTGTGATTCAAGATATTTACATGTATGAAGAACTGCATGATGTTCTATTGAACTTGTTATTATATGATCGCCTTTTTTCCTGTTCCTGTAAGCTGTCCCTTTTATTGCAAGATTATCTGATTCTGTGCCGCTGCCTGTGAAAATAATCTCTTCTTTTTTTGCTCCGATAAGATCAGCGACTTTTTGCCGGGCTTCTTCAATTGCCCTTTTTGCCTGTCTTCCGATACTGTAAAGACTGGAAGGATTTCCGAAGTTTTCAGAAAAATAAGGAAGCATAGCTTCTGTGACTCCAGGGTCTACCGCAGTTGTGGCACTGTTGTCCATATAAATTAGATGGGTCATAGTTTTTGGTATGTTGCATCATTAGAATATACTTAACGATAGCGTCAATCCAGACATACATTAAATATAAATGCTATGTACAAGTATTAGGTTTGCCCGGAATAAGGGCCGCGTCGGGAAAACCCGGGGCTAAAGCCGCTGGAGGAATAAGATGGCTAAAAAAGAAGAAACAAAAGAAGTAAAAGAAACAGCAAAAGAAGCCCCTAAGAAAGAGGCTCCCAGGAAAGAAGCGCCGCAAGAGGCAAAAAAAGAGAAGAAAGAAGATAAGAAGCACGACGGGAAAGGGGAAGAACATGCCAGGAAAGATCGTAAAGGTGCGCCAAAAGAAGGTAAAAAAGAAGCCCCAAAAGTAAAGGAAACAGGACCTGAAATAAAGCACATTGTCCGCATAGCAGATACAGATCTTGACGGAAAGAGAAGTGTTCAGTCTGCTCTCACGAGCATAAAAGGAGTAAGCCGCCGCATTGCGAAGATAGTTGCAGTTAATGCAGGCATTGAACCAAAAACAACTATCGGATATCTGGAAGATGCCTTTATTGAAAAATTACAATCATCAGTTGAAAGTATTCCCATGATCATTCCGTACTGGATGATGAACAAACAGAACGATTTCATGACCGGTGAGGACAAACATTTGATCGGGATCGATGTTCTGATGGGCCTGAACGAAGATCTTAACCTTATGAAGAAGATGCGATCATACAAGGGCGTACGACATGATAAAGGTCTTAGAGTGCGTGGCCAGCGCACAAGGTCGACAGGAAGGAAAGGCAGGACAGTAGGTGTCTCAAGAAGTGCTCTTCAGGGCAAATCTGCGGCAGCCAAAGAAGAAAAGAAACCAGAATCAAAAGGAGCCGGTAAATAATGGGATACCCTGGAAAGAACCGAAAGTCATACGACACGCCCAAACATCCGTGGCAAGCTGCAAGGATAGCCTCAGAGGTGGAATTAATTAAAAGATACGGTCTTAGAAATAAAAAAGAGGTATGGAAAGCCCATAGCGGACTTAAGAATTATAGGGAACTGGCAAGAAAAATGCTGGCTGAAAGTTCCAAAGGAAAACTTGCAGAACACCTGAAAAGAGATGCGGATAATATATTGACCAGAATGAAACGGTATGGTCTTTTGAAGACCGACGCAGTGCTTGATGATATCCTGTCGCTAGAAGTCACAAATTTCCTTGACAGGAGACTTCAGACCCAGGTGCACAAGCAGGGACTTGCGAACACTGTAAGACAGGCCCGCCAGTATATCGTGCATGGACATATTGCAGTGGCTGGAAGAAAAGTAACTGTCCCCGGATATGCTCTTACCTCAGAAGAGGAACTGAGCCTGGGCTATTATGGAACTTCCCCCATGGCGAATGAATCACATCCATCAAGACCCGCGCAGGTCGTAAAGGGCATCGTTCATGAGACATCTGCTCCAGCGCAGACTGCGAGACAGAAGGAGGTTTGAAAATGGCAACTGAAAAATGGGGCGTAGCCCATATCTATTCATCGTTCAACAATACCCTGATAACAATCACCGATCTGACGGGTGCTGAGACCATAGCAAAAACGAGCGGCGGTATGACAACAAAAGCTGCAAGAGAAGAGAGTTCACCATACACTGCCATGCAGATGGCTACCCAGATAGCCGACAAAATACGTGATAAGGGAGTTACTGGTATACATATCAAAGTGAGAGCTCCGGGTGGAAACATGCAGAGAAGCCCGGGAGCAGGGGCACAGGCCGCTATTCGTGCATTTGCACGTGCCGGGATTAAAATCGGACGTATAGAAGATGTGACGCCGATCCCGCACGATGGTACGAAAGCTAAAAAGGGAAGGCGAGTATAAGAATGGATATAGATATAATCGAATTATCAGATCGCAAGGCCAGGTTCGTTCTATCAGGCGTTTCAACGGCGTTTGCCAATGGATTGAGAAGAAGCATAGCTGCTGAGGTCCCCGTGCTTGCTATTGATGATATCAATATCTATGATAACACATCTGTCCTTTTTGATGAACAACTTGCATTGAGAATGGGAATGATCCCCATAAAAGGTGATATGAAGATTTTCTCACTACCTGAAGAATGCAGCTGCAAAGGTGAGGGCTGTCCATCATGCCAGGTTTCTTTCACCCTGAGCGCAGAAGGCCCCAAAGTCGTTTATGCTGGAGATATGGTCTCGGCCGATCCGGGCGTCAGGCCGGTGGATGCCACAATTCCTATTGTAGAACTCAAGGAGAAGCATAAGGTCGTGGTTGAAGCAATAGCAAGACTTGGGACAGGAAGGCGTCATGCAAAGTGGCAGGCAGGTATCGCAAGCGGATACAAGAATATGCCCATTGTGACCATTGAAAAATGTGACCTGTGCGGGAAATGCATAGAGGTGTGTCCACGCAATATCCTCAAGATGAACGAGAATACTGTTAAGGTCACGGATATCATTGAATGTTCCATGTGCAAATTATGTGAAAAAGCATGTGATATTAAAGCGATATCTGTAAAAGCTGATATTGGATCTTTTATCATGACCTTTGAGACAAGCGGTGCAATAACGGCTGCTGAACTGGCGATTGAAGCAGCAGGCAGCTTAAAGAAAAGATCAGATCAGCTTGTTGAAAAACTTGAACCGCTTGCATAAAGAGAGTTTTCTCTATTTTGACAAACAAAAAAATATATCTATGTCCCCCCTGTAAAGGGACATTCTATTTGCGGAGGTTGCCCAGACCGGTCAAAGGCGCCAGCTTGAGGGGCTGGTTTCGAAGGAATTCGTGGGTTCAAATCCCATCCTCCGCATTCAAAATAATAGAAAGTGACGCATAATGATGTCAGCCCAAAATAACTGGTTAAATCCGAAACTTGAGCTAAGAAATTCTGCGATAAAGGGAAGAGGTATATTCGCAAAAGAAAATATTATTCAAGGTACAAGGTTGGCTATTTTTGGGGGTAAATTAATGCTTATAGACGAAATTAAGAATTTACCAGAACATCTACGATGGTACACAATGCAAATTGAAGAACGCTTTGTTTTAGGCCCTTCTCATGAAACAGAGCCAGCTGAAACTGATTTTTTTAACCATAGCTGTGAACCGAACAGTGGATTTAAAGGACAAATTTTTTTGGTAGCCATGCATGATATCAAGAAAAATGAAGAAATAACTTTTGATTATGCAATGGCAGTTTCAAAATCTGTTGGTAGCGATTTCGTATTTGAAATGGAGTGTAATTGCGGTTCAAGTCATTGCAGAAAGAAAATTACAGAAGATGATTGGAGACGTCCAGAGCTGCAAAAGAAATATAATGGCTATTTTTCTGAATATCTTCAGGAAAAATTTTTGGAATGAAATAGCACATGACAATTCAGGCGCTGGCAGCTGTTCCTACATTTTTTATTTCTTCGGTCTGCGCCTCAAACCATGATGTTACACTGTAAAACTCCATAATCATAACCATAATAACCAGGGGGATAGCAAGTCCATAATTCTCAGTTCCCAATTCAAACCCTGTCCAAACGTTAAGAGGGGTTAGAAGTGTATAATACAATGCTGTTAATGTTGTTTTTTTCATATTAGCTTCCTCTTTTTTTTTATTACCTGTGTATTGCCTCTAAGGAACAATCGGTAAGACATGTATATATACAGTATGGCCATAAAAATCATAGAATTTTCAGTGGAAAATTTTGCCTGCCTCCCCTCCAATTTTGTCTGTGTATTCGTAGGCAGGATAAAAAATACCCGGCCAGATTACATCCGGCACAGTGCCGGAAACAAGACCTTCTGCCTTGACCATGATTGATGGATCTGATACATCTGAATGATCAATATGTACTTTCCATGTAACAACATTACTTTCCCCCGCTTTAAGATCTCCAATATTGATCTGGGATGCTGCCCCTTCTGCGAGGTCCATGCCGGACAATATAATGACTGCGCTTGTATTGGAAGCAGGAAAAGCGGTGCAGTCAAAAGGCTGTGGACATGGATATGTGATATTTGCTGAGACATTAAATTCTGAACCTGCGGAAGTAGGGCCATCTGTCTTCAAATCAATTGACCAGGGCATCATAACAGCGCCCCAATACGGATGAGGTGCCCCATATTTGCTGTAATTCCATGCTTTTTTAAAATCAGCCATCGTCCAGGTCACGGTACCATCAGGATTTTTCACATGGCCTAAGTCCCGATCCCAGGGATCAATAAAGTAAACAACCTCTTTCGTTTCATCATATCCCACGATCACCCGGTAATGTCCATTATCATCATCGGGTGCATATTTCATGAGCAATAGAACCGGTATATTGGAGGCGACGAGTGCTTTAAGGGCATTCCACCAGGGAGTTTCGGAAGAATAATTGAAGGATGCATACCCGATTTGTCTTTGCTGGAATCCTGCCGTCGGAGCGTAATGAGAGAAGTAAGATCCATTGGCAGCACTTAAATAACTGAAATGACCCGTTCGCGCCATATCCCATGTATTGGTTCCTTTTGAAGAAGAACGTGCCACATCCGCGATAGCTTTCTGGTCTATATCCGGGCCCCAGAAATCAAATATTATCTCAAGACTACCAGGTCCGCAAAGAAGGGCATTCATTTGTTTATGCTGGGGTACTTCATTAATTCGATAAGCTTCAGGCGGAAACGATGATGATGCAGCATTAACGGTTGTAACGATGAAATAAAAGAATATTAAGATCAACAACGTTTTAGCCTGTAAATTCCTTTTTTCTATTTTTATCATGATTATACTCACCATAATTAAACTTTATGACTCTTATATTTTGTGTAACCATAGTTATAAAAAGCAATAAATCAATAAAAATGAGTCAGGAGGCTTTACTATAGAGGAAAAACCATCGGATCCGGGAGCAATAAAAGCCAAGTATGCAGTGCTGGGAAGCGGCGGTATTGGCCTTGCCCTGGCAAACGAACTTTCAACAAGGGATAAAAACATCAGCCTGATAGACAAGGATCTGGCAAAAGTTGAAACCCTGAGAGAACAGAACCTTAACGCAATCCCCGGAGATATCAAAGACATCAATGTGCTTAATAATCTCGATCTTGGTACCTTGAAGTCTATTTTTATAATGAGTTCAGATGTCGAAGCCAATAAAGCGGCTTTAACTTTCATAAAAAAAAATGCTCCCGATATCCAGATAGTCATCAGGGCTTTTGATTCCCGGCAGAAAGAAGAAATGGAAGCAATGGGCGCTGACCTTGTTGTTCTCCCTTCAAACCTCGTACATAAAGCTATTGCGTCAGGCATTGTTCAGTATATCGAGAAAACCACATCAGTAAAATTGGCCAAGGACCTGAAAAAATTGATCAGCAACGTACATGACGGAAAGTTTGCGATCATCGTACATAATAATCCCGACCCTGATGCGATCTCAAGCGCAATGGGATTAAAGGAGATAGCAAATAGCGTCAGTGTCAAAGCGGATATACTTTATAAAGGAGAAATTGGGCATCATGAAAACAAAGCTTTTGTAAACCTCCTTGACGTCGAAATGGATCAATCAAAAGATTTCAAACCATTAGATTATAAGAAAATAGCTCTTATAGAATGCTCCGGGCCAGGAGTGAATAATTTTCTTCCATCAGGAACAGAGATTAGCATTATTATTGATCATCACCAGGCAAATATCGATGAAGTGAAGGCAGAATATGTGGACATAAGACCCAATATCGGTGCAACTGCAACAATAATGACAAAGTATCTGCAGGATCTGGAAATACCCATCAAGACAGATCTTGCAACTGCTCTTCTCTATGGTATCAAGGTAGATACCGATGATTTCCAGAGAAATACCGATCCTCTTGACCTGACCGCAGCTGCCTACTTAAGTCCGATTGCGAACCATGAAATATTAAGTAAAATAGAAAGTCCTTCGAGGTCTGTTGAGGAAATTGATGTTCTTGGCGATGCTATTAAGAACCGGGATATCAAAGGCAGCTATCTCATTTCTAACGTCGGGACATTACGCAACAGGGATGCGCTTGCCCAGGCCGCTGATTATCTGCTGACACTTGAAGGAATAACTACAACGATAATTTTCGGGCTTGGGGAAGACACAATTTATATCTCTGGAAGAAGCCGCGATCCCCGTGTAAATATCGGGAAAGTAATGCAGGATGCATTTGGATCGGATAAAGCAGGTGGCCATTCAATGTTTGCAGGAGCACAGATCCCACTTGGGGTCTTTGGAGGAACAAAGGATAGACAGACGCTTCTTAAACTTGCAGAAGAGGTTGTTGTTAAAAGGTTACTTTCCGCGATCGGTATTCCAGAATAATTATGTATTACCTTTACAATTAGTATCTCAGATAATATGCAGGATGAGTATCAACTCGATTATTTCAAAGAGAATGGATTTGTGCGAAAACAATGCCCGAAATGCGGCAAGAATTTCTGGACAAGAGATACGGAAACAGAATTTTGCGGGGATCCTCCCTGCGTTTCATATTCATTCATCGGCGCTCCCGTGTTTAAGAAAGAATATGACATTCCATCGATGCGTGAAGCATATCTTTCATTTTTTGAAAGGCATGGCCACACACGCGTAAACCGGTATCCTGTTATCGCACGCTGGCGTGATGATATATATCTTACTATTGCATCGATTGCTGATTTCCAGCCTTTTGTGACATCAGGGCTTGTCCCGCCGCCTGCAAATCCCCTCACGATATCGCAACCCTGCATACGCCTTGATGACCTCGATGCTGTTGGGAGGAGTGGACGCCATCTAACAACTTTTGAGATGATGGCACATCACTGCTTCAACTCGCGCGGGAATGAGATATACTGGAAAGACGGGACAGTAGAACTATGTGATTCACTCCTGGTGAGTCTGGGTCTTGACCTCAACGCAATCACATATAAAGAATCACCATGGGCAGGGGGCGGAAATGCAGGTCCCAGCGTGGAAGTCATGGTTGGCGGGCTTGAGCTTGCAACGCTTGTCTTTATGGACCTGAAACAGACAAAAGGCGGCTCGATAGATATTAAAGGTGAAACCTATGAGAAGATGGATAATTATATTGTTGATACGGGCTACGGTCTTGAGAGGTTCGTGTGGGCATCCAGAGGCTCACCGACCATATATGATGCAGTATTCCCGAAAATAGTCAATGAGCTAATGGATCTTGCGGGCATCGAGCACGCTATCGAAAATCCGGAGTATGCAGAGATCTTTTCACAGAATGCAAGGCTAGCCGGTGTTATGGATATCAGCGGACAGGCAAACCTTTTGCAGTTAAGAAAGAAGGTGGCTGACAGCATTGGAACAACTGTTGAAAAACTACAAAAGATAATGGCTCCCGTGGAAACAGTCTATGCGATCACCGATCATTCACGATGTCTTGCCTTCATGTTCGGGGATGGCATCATTCCTTCAAACGTAAAAGGAGGATATCTGGCAAGATTGGTGCTGCGCCGGACCCTTCGCCTAATGAAAGAGCTTGGAATAAAAACGCCTCTTTTTGATATCATCGAGATGCAAATACGGAATTTCCCGGAGTATCCTGAATTCAGGGAACGTCTTGATACGATCCATGAGATCGTGGATCTTGAAGAGGAAAAGTATGCCGGTACTATCGAACGGGGAACGAAACTTATGAGGAAGACTGCACAGCATTTCAAAGAGAAAAAGCAGACAATGCCGCTTGGTGAACTGATACAGCTTTATGACACGCACGGCATCCCGCCGGAAATAACCCGCGAAGTTGCGAAAGAAATCGGTGTTGATGTGGAACTTCCCGATACTTTCTATTCGCTTGTTGCAAAGAAACACAGCAAAGCCGAAGTAGAGGAAACCGAGGATCTCAAAATTGAGTTTCCACCCACGCGAAAGCTTTATTATGAACATCCTGAACAGTATGAGTTCGAGGCGAAGGTTCTTGAGGTTATTGAAAATAACATAATCCTTGACCAGACGTTGTTTTACCCGGAAGGGGGGGGCCAGCCTGCAGATCATGGAACGCTGGCAATCAATGATTATCTCGTGAACGTGGTTGATGCCCGGAGCATCAACGGGATTATACTCCATGAAACCGATTCTGATTTCGGATTTAAGAAAGGTGATATCGTAAAGGGGAAGATCGATGTGGAGCGGCGCATGGCGCATACACGCCACCATACTGCCACGCATATCGTGAATGAAGCTGCAAAAACCGTGCTGGGTAAACACATCTGGCAGACAGGAGCACAGAAATCAACGGACAGGGCCAGGCTTGACCTCACGCATTTTAAGCGTATCACGGATGAGGAATTCAAGGAGATCGAACTGCTTGCGAACCGCGCAGTTATGAAGAACCAGCCAGTGCATATCGACTGGATGGACAGGGTGGAGGCTGAAAAGAAATACGGCTTTGTGCTCTATCAGGGGGGGGTTCCCCCAGGTAAAGAGATACGTATCCTGCGAGTGGGTAACGATGTAGAGGCCTGCGGAGGTACGCATGTTCAAAATACAGGATTGATCGGCCCTATTAAGCTCATAAAGACGGAGAGGATACAGGATGGTGTTGAGCGCATTGAGTATTCGGCAGGTGAAGCGGCAGTAAAACGCATTCAGGAAAGGGATGACCTTTTGAATAAAGCCTCAGATGCCCTTCGTGTTTCTCCTGAGCAGCTTCCGGATACCGTGAACAGGTTCTTTGAGGAATGGAAGGACTTTAAGAAAGAAAACGAGCGCCTTAAAGCTGAACTTGCGGAGGTAAGAGTGAAGGCGATGATGGGTGATACCATTGAGATATATGGCCTGAAGGTACTATCAAAGATGATACCAAATGCTGATGTCGAAGAACTTATCAAAGCAGCAACGGAATTCGGCAAGAATGATGGTGTTGTGGCGATACTTGCAAGCGATTCTGGCGGTGTAAAAATAGTGGTGGCGGCAGGTGCGCGCGCACAGAAGATGGGTGTGAACTCAGGCGCAATCGTCCGCGAGATGGCAAAGCTCGTTGGCGGAGGCGGCGGAGGGAAGCCGGGAATAGCGCAGGGCGGGGGGAAGGATGTTACGAAGATCGGGGAGGCGCTGGAGAGAGGAGTGGAGATGGTGAGGGAGAAGGTGGAAGTAGCGAAAAACAAAAAATACAATAACTCCAACAGGTAATTTTATCGATCAAATTCTTTTTCTTTTAAAGGATCGGAAATGTTTTTAGCTGGCCTCACCAATAATCTCTATGCTTCTTGGAAAAGCCCTTTTCAAAATTTCATTTTTCATTAGGTCTTCAAGCTCTAAATTTCTGCAATACGTCTTTAGAAATCCAATTTCATCGAGGATATGTTTTATAAAAACTTCATCACTTTTCACACCAGACAACCTCACTTTCCACATAGGGGCGAACATACCTGTCCAATCCACTTGTGGTGATCAAATCAACCTTTTTTCCAAAAAGTTCTTCAAGGAAGAAGCTCAGTTCCATAAAGTTGTCAAAGCTTCTTTTTGTGCTCGCAAACTCTACCAGAAGGTCAACATCACTTTCCTCCCTGGCATCTCCCCTCACCATTGAGCCGAAAACTCCAATTTTATTGACCCCAAACCTTTCTTTCAGGAAAAACCTATTTTTTTTAACGATAGCGAGAACATCCATAATTATGCTTCTATCGTAATATTGACCATATAGCACATCAATCTCTTTTCAATGGTTTTATAAATCTTTGAAACTGTCTTAAATCATTCGCGAGGCTGCAATTGTGGCGCTTGTTGTTACCTTGAACCTGAACTTTGAGATATCGTATTCGGTATCTGCGTCAATATCATTATTTTCATCAAGAATCATCATAATACTTAATTTCACCCTTCAAAGATTCGTATACATTAAATACGATCGGACAAATGGAAGAATTTTCTATTACATTCACCAATCTAAAAATGAAACCACGCTTATGTATATGTGGATAAGATCTACAATCTTTAGGACGAAAATCATAATGTGAACACAAATTATCCTTTAGAAATGGACATGGCTTCTTGTTAAAAACAAATTTTTCCGGACCTTCGTCCTTAACCAGATACCGGTCTTTGAATTGGGCAACAGAGATGCCTGAACATTTGACGAATCTCTCAATATCTTCTTGATCTAAAACCGGTTGTACTTCCTTGCAACAATTGGCACAAGTTCTACAATCTATTTCTGAAGAAACTTTCTGATATAATTCATGTACAATTGAATCTATTTTCTCTTCTGAAATATCACATCCTTTTAAGAAAGATCGGAATTCCCAATTCTCATCTTCTTTTTCTTTTGATAATTTCCTAATTTTATTTAGATCAGTTTCCATAGCGATTCTCATTGATTGCCTATTCAGGGGGACAATATAGATTTTAAACCTTCACGGATTTCATTGGGTATGAAAGCGACCTTGAATCGTCTATCACCAAAGACCATTTTTCCAACAACCATCAGTCCTTTCTGCCTCAGCATGCCAATTGTGGATAAGGTTTTTCCCTCCTTCCAGAAGAAATCCATATCATCATCATATTCTTTAAGCTGACCATATTTCACAAACCCGCCCTGTTTAATACAAAAGGCAAGCGTTTCCTTAGACTTTTCTGGCAAATTTAAAATTATTTGTGGTAGATCATTCACAATTTTATTCTCAATCCCCTGGATTTTTTCCTTTTTAAGTCTCTCTTTCAAACCATAATGCTTACTCATCCAATCTATCCAATGAGCCGGATATTTGTTCAGTATTGACTGTAGAGAAGAACCCTGGCGTAATGGAATGCTCTCAATCTTCTTAAGCCCGTCATTCTCATAAGCATTCATAAGAACATCCGGATCCAATATAAGTGGCGATATCGACATCGAAAATACGCCAGCGAAACGGTAATGATCGCCAAATGGATGGATTCTGCCAGTTATCACACAGTTTGGATATACGGGGCTTGCAGCATGCAGTTTTACCTTATAGACTTCGTCTCTCTTCATATCCTTGATCTTTAAAAACAAATCCTTTTTGGAAATAACAATAAACCTGGATCGGATAATGTTTTTCATCCGTAGAACGTTCTCTTTCATTTCAGGACTCAAATCAGGTGTGTTTTTCGCAAATTCTTCAGCAATGGTCAGGCCTGTTTCCGGAAGCATTTTTTCAAAAAAAAGCCATGCAAGAAAATTGTTACGCCATTTTTCATCGGGTAGTTCCACATCTTTTTCGGGGAATTCATCCACATATCTCTGGAATAGTTCCTTTGATCGTTTTCCATATATTTTGTTTGCGTATTCAAAAATTGCCTGATTTACGTTCTCCTCATTGATCATCTAAACCTCCTTTTTTATATCAAGTCCAGCGGATTCTGAATCTTACTCAAATCTTTTACCGCCTCCAGGAAAGTGGGGCGGTTTTTAAATTCTGCTTTGAATGCAGAAAAACTCTGTATCCATTTCGATTCATCTTTTAAGATGTCTGTGTAAATATCTTTAACTTTTGCCAGGTACCTGGCAGCAGTACCGTACGTTTTTCTGCTTCCACCCTTTGTTTTTCCATGTGCTTTTTGCATGTAATATTGAATAATCCTCTCTGGATACTCTTCTTTTAAATTATCTGCAAAAACATCAAAATCATTTTCCAATACAAATCCCGTATTAGATCCGGGAGAAAGAGAAGATAGAATAATTTCGACCACATTTTTTTTCATGTTTTTGTCAAGACATATACGCAGATATTCAAATGATTTAAGAAGTGCCCCCTTTGCCTTCTCATAATTTCCCTGTGCCCTATAGTACTCAAATATTATATCCAGCATTGGCTTTTCTTCATCTCCCTTTTCCAGGGCCGTATGAACTATCCGTTCCAGATTGGCAGTATCTCCTTTTTTAGCAAAATGATCTGCCAGGAATTGAAACAATTCTGTAAGTCTTCCTTCGCCTTTTAACAACCCCTTTTCTGCAGTTTCTAAAGCTTTATCCGTCTCCCCTTTCTCGATATAAAAAGCGGCAAGATCCCAGTAATCCATTCCATAGTGAAGTTTTTTCATGCGTTCATCCAGATACGCTTTATCATCGTGAAGATATTTCTTCTGGATATCCATTATGAGTTTTTTTCTCCAGTCGGATGGATGTCCATCAAGTTTTTTTACCAGATACTCCCATTCTTCATTTGTCTGGCATATCTCAAAAAAAACATCCATCATGGCATCTTCGAGACCGGAATTCTCATAATTATATTCTTCAAAAGCATCATCTAAAAACTTAACTTTGGCGGCGGTGGATATATTCCCTTCGTTGATCAGGTCAGAGATACGATCTAAATGGGAGCAGGCTTCCTCCTCATCTTCTTCAGACCCTCCGCCATATTCATTGAAATCCGAGATTATTTCTCTTGCATCATTCCAGTATTCCATAAACAGCTCATCGTTTATGGATGTTTTTTGTGTCACTTTTTCTGGAGCAGTGTTTTGTTTTTCTTTGAACCATTCGAGAATAAGCTCGAATATCTCTGGTTTTTCTTCAAGAATATCCTGTAAGAGGTCAAATAATTCTTCTTTGTCAAGAGCATGCAGTTCTTCGTCAATAGAAAATCTTTCTGTTTGTTCCACTTTTCTGCTATTATCCTTGCGCATCGACATACATTAGATCAAACATGGATAAAACAATTTGCTATTCAATTGATCAGACCATTCTCCTGAAAACTATAATAACCTTTTTTAGAGATTATGATATGGTCAAGTATTTTGATCCCCAGAATTTTGCCCGATTCTGTCAATTGCTCATGGATTTTCAAATCGCTGTTGCTTGGTTTAATCTCACCTGATGGATGATTGTGAGCAAAAATTACGCTGGCTGCTCTG
The DNA here is from genome assembly GCA_021409285.1 of Candidatus Methanoperedens sp. Classification (GTDB taxonomy): domain Archaea; phylum Halobacteriota; class Methanosarcinia; order Methanosarcinales; family Methanoperedenaceae; genus Methanoperedens. Next base: position 21,495 of record JAGFND010000018.1, read on the forward strand.
TCTGTTATCACATCAGCAAAAACTTCTCGGGGATGCACCTGACTTTTATCCAGCAGCCCCACGGTTACGATTCTATTTTCAATAACCTCATTGGCGCCATTGAGAGATATGCAAATAAAATGCTCCTGCTGCTTGCCTGCTATATCGTTGATCAGAGGTAATACATCGTAAACCCCTGTTATCCTGATGGTCTCCTTCACAATATACCTTCTTGAAAGTTCAAAACCAGCTAAAATTTGTGATGCTCTTGCTGGCCCGATGCCCTCTATTACCGAGAGTTGCTCCACGGACAATTTGCCTTTATTTTCGGTCAATAATTTAGATACTTTTGAGGAAAGGGACAAAACATCCTGCCCCTTACTGCCGCTGCCTAAAATAACTGCAATTAACTCAATATCTGATAAAGCTGATGCACCCCTTTCTTTCAGCTTTTCTCTCGGACGGTTAAATTCAGGGATATCTTTGATCCGTTTCATTTTTGCAATTGTCTTAAGCCATCTTCGATCTGTTTTTGGGAGTCCTGAATAATTGCCATCAGTTCAGATATGCTGGTCGCTGATGCTGGCTTCAGAAAGATTATGAATTTTATCAAGAGCATTCTGGAGGTTTGTCTCGCTGGATAAAATAGTCTTTTCCTTGTTGCGGAAAATCTCAGAGATGACTTTTTGTTTATTGACTTTTAACATTTCAGTATACGACACCCCAAGTGCTTTCGCCTTCTGCTCTTCATTTTGCTCCATTATGTCAAGATATCGAAGGAAGAACATCCATGTTAATTCGGGCACATATAACCTCGCCCCCTTTGCTTTGTCGCGGCGCAGGATATCGCAGACGGATTTTACCGCTTTGTCCATTGCAGCCTGTGAGTTTATTGTTTTGCCGTTTCCGTTGTTGTTTTTAGCCATATTTTCCACACTACAAATCCGATTCTTTCAAAAAATGCTCTATTTCTTTCAGATATTGCTGCCATATTTTAGGAATATCATTAGCTAGGGATTCAAGTTGTTTCTCATCCAGCATGAATCCATAAGCATGAATAAAAAAATGCCTAAAAGTCAAATATTTATAAAGTTTCTTGGATAGTTCCTCTGAGATAATTCCTGAAGATAATGATCGATTTAACAGGTCTTTATGCCATTTGTCAGATTTTGGAACAATTATATCTTTTGATATCAGGATTTGTTTTAGTATATTTTCTATCCCATTATAGATGTTGTGAAGAAAAGTCGCAATAGCCGCCAGTTCAATAACTGTTTTCTCGGTTCTTGCCATAGCTGTTTTCAGATTATTCAATGCAATATCCACATTCTCTTTTTCTGCAAGAATCTGCTCAGTGAGTTCATCCATAAATTCTTATTCCTCTTTTTTCTACAAGCTTGCTGAATAATGATTTCCTGGATAGGTCGATGAGATCCACAGGTTTTGATAAATTTTTAAATAATTCTGCATAAAAATCAAAGAACAGGCGTGGTTCGATTCCATTAACACCGATATCTATATCATTAGATTCCCTGTCATTTCTTGTCGAAGAACCAAATAGAATGACATAGGAGACTTTATATTTTTTTGCGTATTCTATGATAATTTCCTTATCTTTTTCTGATATCATTTTCGATGACTCCTGAATTGAATGGCAGGAATTTCCCGAGATAATCTTACTGCTCGAATAAATTCCCTGACAATTGTATATTTTCCCGTGAAACCCATCTCCTGTATCTCTCTAAAAATGCTGGATGCAGGCAAATTTCCTTCATGTACCCTTTTGTCTATATGGCCTCGATAACTATCGAGCTTTGTCTCTTTCTTCTTCTTTTTTTTCGGTTCAGGCTTAGAGGTGGAATTTACATATTTTCGGACGGTCTTCCTATCAAATCCGGTTTTTCCGGATATCTGACTCAGATTCAAACCATGGGTATGCAACTCCTTTATCCAGAGCCAGTCTTTCACATCAAGCATAGTTTCACGAACCTGTATTTTCCTCATCAAAATCAAATACTTCTCGCAGGATCGCCCCGGGCAGTGCCTCGATTGCCTCAAGTTGCCTTTCAGCAGCAGCAACGAAAGAAATTCCATCGATCTTTTCTTCAAATTTCTTTACTAAATCATGTTGTAAATATATAGGAACTCTTGGGATTTTAATATCAGCGCAGTTGGTTCGACTGATGTTCCATTGTCGCGCTCCAACCTTCACTTCAACAAAGTAGTCGTAGTATTTTTTGGTTCTGAGCAAATATGTCAAAAAACGGTAATCTAAATCCTCAGGACAATGAACACGTACAACAGCTTGATTGATATTGGCTTCAGGCTGATCTTCCGGGTACCAAGAAATTTTCCCAATAGGCGGACCTACAATGTTAATGAGAACATCTTTAGGTTTAACTACACTTCGGGACATGGCGGCATGAGTTTTTACCTCAGTATACACAATAGGCACAGGGGCAAAACCTTTATTTGTCAGGTTATTCCCTTGAATATAGCGAATGCCCTGTTTTTGGTAGTTTCCTCCAACAGAAGAAACAGCTTGACCTGATGCAATGTCACATGTCCAATCTTCCAGCCTAACCATCGGATATCCATCAAAGGTTTCTTGTGAAAACATTTCATTGAGCAACGCCGCTGACATGGCTTTTGCAGCATCAAGCTGGCGCAGCGCCGCAGCTCTCATCTTCTCCACATGCGCCATCCTGTATTCGAGGTCAGAGGTGATGGCGAGCTGGTCGGAGGGCGTTGGGGGGAGAGGGATTTCAAAAGGAAATATCCAATCCTCGACCCTTATGGCTGCCTGATTAACCCATTTATCACAATTATCTTTAAAATATTGTTTCTGCCATAAGAAATTTACCCAGTATAATAAATACTTTGCATTTAATGTATTTTTCGTGCGAATCCTTGTTAAATGATTGCTAAACAGAAATGTCTCATTGCTGTCAATATCAAACAAACAGCATTTCCCAACAAGATCAGCGCTGTTTGTATTATTGAAAAGTATGTCTCCTTTTTGGAGAGAATAAGACCGAATTTCATTTTCCGTGGCTGGTATGCGCCATAAAAGTTTCAAATCCAAATTCATATTATTTGAAATATTATTCATTCTCAGATGTGGATAACCTACTTTTCTGGATTTTTCTCCACACGCTATACCAGATTGAGAATTTAAAATATGATTTTCAATTAATTCCATCTCCACCCCTCCGGCAATTTCCTTTTCTTATCGCCGCTCATCCAAGATTGCCTCTGTTATAATATCATCTGGATTATCAAAATGGCAGTTGTTAGCATCAATGATATTTTCTCTGCCTTCTTCAATCGTTTCGCCCTGCATAAAGATAGAATACTCCAGCGCGCGAGCATTAAAGCCACTTTCCATGTCTTTCTCTATTAGAAAAATGACTATTTTCGGTGATGATCTATTTAATCCTTGAATATGATTCCCATCAAGGATAATCGACCACGGAGAACACAGAGGTTTATTCCTTTTCTCTGTGTCCTCCGTGCCCTCTGTGGTTTTTCGAATCCCAAAAGAAATCATTTGATGTACTTTGCGCTCTTTGCGTCCTTTGCGGTGAATTATTTTGCTGAATTCAGATGCAAGAAAGTATCTGCGTTCATCGGCGTTATGCCCGCCGCAATGCATAGACACGTATGCCCCTGCGGGGGCACACGTGGATGCGCCCTCCAGAGGCGCGACTCTGGGCGCCTTCATCTGCGGTTTGTTACCGTCGTCAAATATTGCATTTGTACAATAGAACACGGATTGCGCGGATGACGCGGATGCGCACGGATAATGAGTATCCGTGGGACTCAGAACAATCCATGTCATCCGTGTGCCATTTCGTTGCTGTTGCAATTCCTTCACGTCAACAACCTCGTCTTCGTCTCCTGAATCAACATCTCTGGCGGCACTTTTAACCCCACCAGCGCATCAAACCCGCCGCTTGCCACACTTCAGTCTCATCAAAAAGATTAGTTATCTCAAGTTCTTCAATCCCATCCTTCTCAAACTGCCGCGCAATGGTCTGTTTATACTCTTCCAGCGGCACAAGCACCTCTTTTCCGTTTTCTTCGCAAAGAATAGATCTTCCCTCACCTTCGATCTGGATGGTGAATTGCTGTTCCCCAACCCGGATAATCTTTCGCTTTGGCTTACCATCTCCATAAGAAGGAGTCGGAGACTCAACGCCCTCAAGCGGTTCGTCCGGCTTTGAAGGTTTAGCGTGGCTCTTGAACTCCTCACCGAAAAGCCGGGTCGCGTTGGTATAATCATATAAACGGAACATCAGCTTGGAGCCTCTTGGCTCGCCATTTCTTGTTCCCCTTCCCACCATCTGGTAGAAACTGATCGGAGATTCAAGATAACGGAAGAACACGACATTGCCAAGATTGGGAATATCCACTCCTGTAGAGAGCAGGTCAACTGTTGCCGCTATGTAATGTGAATTCTTAGAACCGCGGAAATCAGGAATAAGTTTATCAGCCGAAGGTCTCAGATCGGGATTTCCAGTGCATTGAAAAGCATACCATTCCCTCGGCTTTTGCATGTTCTTTTTACACCATTTCTTGTCTAAATCTACGGTTCTTCGGATTACTTCGCATGCCGCCAGATAACCATCGTCCTGCCCCGTTCCTATGGAATATTCATAGACCGGTTCGCCAAAATACTTGAGATTGTGAGCAGTTATTTCTTCATCACCGTTTCTGCCACCTGATCCCTTCTTGCCGCCAACAACAATACGCGGCGTTGCAGTAAGACCGATGTGTACTGCATCAGGATTATCGGTGAGAATAACACTCCATTTTCCCCTGGCGCTTCGATGGCATTCATCAAGGATAATATGACTGAAATAGTTTTTTGGAAAATTTTCCTTCCAGAATTTTGGCTCATCGTCATCGGCAGTAATATTTAAGGTTTGATAAGTGGAAACAAGGATTTTTGCATTTGGTTGAGGATCATCCGTTGTAACCATCTGGGCATTATCCCCAAAAATACTATGAAGTTTTGACATTCCCTGCGTTCGAAGCTCGTCACGGTCGCATACGAACAAAGCTCGTGTTAGTTGTCCTGCTTTCCCAAGTTTATCCAGAAGATGTACTGCAATAACCGTCTTTCCAGTCCCTGTAGCCAGGGATAGAAGCAATCGGTTTTTTCCAATAGCGATTTTTTCCAGCGCTGCGCGGATAGCTGCGTCCTGAAAGTAATATCGTGCAGCTTCACCACCTTTATAAGGCATAAGCAACGGCTTTGCGGCTTCTGAGTTAAGTTTGAATCCATTGCTTGTTTCATATCGCAGCTTTAGTTCTTCAGGAGTTGGAAAATCCGATAAGCTCAATGCATCTTTTATCTGCCGCGTATCCTCTCCATATTCTGCAAAGAGTTTTCCGTTGGTTGAAAAAATAAAAGGAACATTAAATTTTTTCATGTAATCCTTCGCCTGTTGAAGACCCAGAGATGGCAATTTATCTTCAGCTTTCGCTTCAAGTATTGCTAAAGGCAGAGGGGGTTTGCCTTCAACAATAAGGACACACAGAAGATAATCGGTTCTTCCGCTTCGTTTCCTCGGTCTGCCGTTTATGATATCCGTCCCTCCGGGGGTTTTCTCTTCCCGGTTTAAAGAATCACCCCATCCACGCAAATATAGCGCGGGGTTTATCAGTTCAATCCTTGTTTGATGTTCATCTCTTGGCATATTTCTAAATCTCTTATACCACCATTTTTAAAGGACACAATAGTATATAATTTCTTCATTCAGGTTAATTTGGGAATAGAGATGTAAAGATGTGAAGGAACGCTTAAATTATATAAGGATCATTTACAGTTTATGATTCATATCCTGGAAAACATTGATAAATGGTCATGCGAATATAAAAAATGCGGGGCAAAATGCTGTGCAGCAGGAATACAGCTTACTGTTGCAGATATTAAACGCATAAAGGCCCTTGGATATGAAATTGAGGATTTTCTTGTTTTTGATGAGACGAACCAGGTCTTCAAGATAAAAGAAAAAGATGGAAAATGTTTCTTCCTTGGCTCAAAACTTGAATGCACGATACGGGAAAACGAGCCGATTGTTTGCCGTTTGCTTCCTTTTAAGATAATGGAAGTCTCATATTCGGACGAGCCGATAATGCGCCTCAAACCTGTGGTTGACTGCCCGGGAGAAGGCCGTGGGAAAAAGATCGATAAGAAAAAAATAGAGGCCGACGCTTCAACATTTATTCGTGAGAACCAGAAGCTCATAAGGGACATGAAAAGGAAGGGAATGAAAGGTATCAAAGATGAGCTCTGATCATATTTCGAATGATTCGCGCTGGTCAAGGATATAATTAATGATGCCTATGCAGGCTGATGCCAGATAGGCTCTCCCGCCAAGTGAAACTTTTTTGCCATATCTGAGGATGAATTCTTCATCTTTTTTCGGGAGACCGACCTGATCGCCCAGTACAAAGACAGGATCACTTCCAAGGTCGATGGTGCGTATACTCTCGCCTGATTCCTCAAGGACAAAAATATTGCTTTTTTCTTTTACAAGCCGCTGAAGGCTTTTTTTGTTTACATGGATTCCTGGATGACTTGTGCCAGATAGGACTTTTCTCATTATATTTTCCCATGTATGTTCATCCACATGTACATCTCTCAACTCTCTTCCATCTACCTCAAATTCAAGCGGCGGAGCTGGTGGCCCTCCAAGGATGGCGTGAAAAACAACATCCCTTCGAATTGCATGTGAAGCAAAAAGTGACATCAGGATGCACTGGTAGACAACATCAAGTCTGCCTGCATCTTTCAGGTTATGGAATCTCGGGTCAGTTCTGCCAGTACG
>JAGFND010000180.1 GCA_021409285.1 Candidatus Methanoperedens sp.
AGGGTCAGAACTATCAGAAAAAATAACATCACACCGATATCAAAAAGTATTTCCATTTGTGTCATAACTTTTCCTCGCTTATAGCTATTTTTAATAACTTCAACTTTGTACTACTTTGTCACCTTGAGTCTCCAGCATAATCACATGTTATATTTAAACTTTCCTTGGAAAATATTATGAAAAGTAATCGACAGATGTCGATTAATCACTTTGAATTGGTCGTAATGGTAGTCAGAAAACAGTAGTTTATGAGACGCATATAAGTATTGAGCGGCTGAAGAAATTCGAGGCATCAGGCTGAGCCAAAATTGCAGACCACGTAAGCCCAGAAGCTTTTGGGGGTGTGTGGGGTGTGTGCGTGGGCTTGTGCAGAGAGAGAAGAATAAAAGGCTGATATATGATCAGGCAATCCTGAACATTCTTCCTTTCCAGCGGCTGTCAAGCTTGTTCAAGAATACCATGGAAGCCGCAACCAGGATAAGTCCCAGACATGCGATAGTGAGCGTTGAAAATTCGCTGTTTACCGGATAATAGAATGACAAAAGTGTTTCAGCCAGCAGTACTGGAACTACCGCCAGTGAGAACTGAAGCAGGATCTTTGCGTCGAGAAGATAGCTATTCGTGAACAATCCTGTGAGATAAGCAAGCACTGAACCCATATATGCAGATACTGTGAACATTATGAAAAGACCGATCAACAGCATATTCATCTCTCCTTTAAGGTATCCCACTACAACAAGATATGGCACTGCCACAATGCATGCAAAGAACAGGAAAAGTATCAATTTTGTCCGGATGACATGGGGCGTGGACAGGGGTAGGGAATTGTAACATTCTGATATGTCAACGTTGGATAGCCAGCTATAAAGCAGGGTGCAGAAGAAACCTACCATGGCTGCATAGAATAACAGGGAAAAACTGAAGTCCCAGAGCATTACGGATTCGACGTACCATGTCACCGCATATAAGAACAGAAGGGGCATAAGGAAACTCAGTATGACCGGGAATATGATGCCGCTGCGTACAAGGTCTATGATATCCTTGGACAGCAGAGGGCCATATTTCGATGAAAGCCTGGAGGTCAAACGCACAGTTCTCATGAACGCCTCTTTTGCTTTGCGTTCATGGGGAGTAGGCACTTCTTTTATGAAAATGGAAGAGATCACTCCGAGCCCCAGTGATACTATCAATACTCCAAGCATCAGGTAAAAAGAATGGGAATTGTAGAATACAAGTGCGGGGAGTTGAACCGCCACCTCTTTAACATTTATCCCTGTAAACCATAGATAGCTTCCTCCCGCCGCCACTATTACCAGGGCAGCAGCGCCCAGACGCGCCAGTGCTGCGAAAAGAAGCACGCTGAAACTGATGCCGAGTAAAAAGGATAGGGTAAGGGAAAAGAAGAGGAATAACAGGGAAGAAAAAGAGATAGGCACGAACACGGATGCCAGCGCAAGTCCCAGTATCATCGGCAGGATGGTGAAAAAGATATAGTAAAGTGTATCCTTGATGTAAAACAGGAAAAATAGCCGCATGAAGCGTATAGGTAGGGTGTAACCGCTTGCCAGAAGGAGGGTCACGCTGCCAAAGCGCCGCTCAAGGATTCGATCTGCGAACATGGCAAAACCACCAACTCCCAGTCCATAGAACAGGAGTACCCAGTGCGCTACCAGCAGCATATCGCCTATCTCTACTGCATGTCGCAGCATTGGAAGGGTCACTCCCATTATGAAGGTGAAAAGGACGATAGTCAGGGACGAAAAGAGAAAATAGGAACGGTTGAAAAAAGATGCCTGAAGCCTGAACTCTTCTTTGAACATCAGTTTCAGGATATTTACATCAAGCACAGTTTCCTCCTAAGCAGAAACAAATCGTACAAAAATCTGCTCCAGGTCCTCACCTTTTGCTTTGCGGAGTTCTTCCATGCTGCCCACAGCCACCAGTATGCCCTTATCAATGATGCCCACCCGGGTGCAGAGCTTTTCAGCAAGCTCAAGTATGTGGGTATTGAGGAACACGGTCCCGCCGCCATTCACGAAGTCAAGCAACCAGGCTTTGAATTTCCTCTGTATGAGCGGGTCAAGGTCGAGGAAAGGCTCGTCCATGAACAGCATTCTGGGTTCGTGAAGCAGTGCCGCCGATAAGGTAACTTTCTTCTTCTGTCCTTTGGAGAGGCTCATGCACATCGTCTCTTTCTTTTCTTCAAGCCCGAAAAATTCTATCCACCTGTCCACATTCCCTTTCTCAGGCAGTCCCCTGACCGATGACACAAAATGCAGATATTCTTCCACTGTTAAAAATGAGGGCGGATATTCAAGTTCGGGAACTATGCCGATAGCGGCTTTTACTGAGATGGGATCGGCAACAACATCTATGCCCAAAACTTCCGCAGTGCCAGAGGTAGGGGGTATTTGGCCGCTGAGCATTTGCAGGGTGGTTGTTTTCCCCGCGCCATTAGGGCCGATGAAGCCGAAGAGCTCACCTGGTTTGATGGTTATGGATAGAGCTTCTACTGCTGTCAGTTCACCGAATCGTTTAGTGAGGGAGTGTGTTACTATGGGAAGCAAAGGGATCGCCTGTTATTGCCTGTTATATTAGTATAATTATGATTATACTTATTTAAATAATTATGTCAGGAGCTTGCACCCTCAATTCCTCCGCGTTCTTCCACATATCCTCGAAGTGTTTTTTCATTTCAGCTGCCAGCTTCTTATCCCTCACATGTACTATGGCAAGCAGTTCCTCTTTCTTTACAGGGCTGCTGATCTTAAGGTTTATCCTGTCATCGTCGATTATATCAAAAAGCGTTGAGGTGAAATTTATCACTCTGCACTGCAGGCTCTTACCAAGGTATCTAAATATGCTCTTTACGGTTTCATCCCTGGGCATATCTGGGTAATTGATGGTCCTGTCAATCAACATCCTGAACTTTACACCTCTTTCCAGGGCTCTCAGGAGCGCTTTTTTAGTATCGTTTTTTTCTTCGTTTCTGGATGGGAGATATTTTGAAAATTCCGGGTAACCTATAGTCAGACACATTTCTTCGTTTACCTGGTTTATTTGCTCTATAATGATATCACGAGTTTCTTCAGAGCCCAGGGCAGCAGTCCAGAACTGCTTTTCTAACGGTGACTTTTTAATTCCAAGTAACTCATTTTCAAGTTCTTTAGCTGTCTCACTGAGTTCCATAGAGGCCTGCTGGAGTTTAAAACGCTGGGCATCGAGCAGGTATTTTAATGCCGTTCCCGGCTCTACATACGCATACTTGCGGGGTCTTGTTTCCTGCAACCGTATGATTTTTTTTTCATGAAGGGTGGTAAGGATGCTATACATCCTGCCCATGGGAACCCCTGAGGATGACGCTATGGCATTTGCATCGGCAGAGCCAAGGCGTATAAGGCAAAGATAGACATCGGCTTCATATTTTGTAAGCCCAAAACTCCTGAGTTTTTCTAGCATGCAATAATCTAAGCTCAACAATTGTATATAAAGTTTTTCAAAATAAACCTATTATTTAGTTGTTTTCAGAGTGAAATCTTTATAAGAACCTTTGAGTAATTAAGATTGCTTCTAAGAGGTAAAATGGACCCCCTGCAAAAATCACTTGTAAGACTTGCAGAAATGCAGAGAAAACATGCAAAATTACTGGCTGTATTAGTTATTATTTTCACAATTATACTGGGATTTGGCCTTAAGGATCTAACAATCAACTCCGATTTCAGGAAAGAGATGCCAAAAGATCTACCGATATTTGCGCTTAATGACCGCATATCAGCTAAATTTGGCGGTGAGGATACCGTGGTCGTAGCAGTGCAGATTGATGATTCCGTTGATCTGAAAAGTGCGGTCAGGGATATCAGAGATCCCAGGGTGATACAATCCTTGATTTTCCTGGATGGAGTGCTGAGGGATGAATCAAGTATAACCAGTGTTACCTCACCTGCCACTTTTTTCAGGGGAAAAAGTGATCTGACACCTGAGGAAATAACACAGACCCTTCACAACCCACAGGCAAATGCTTTCTTTAGCCGGAATTATAAGATGACGCTCATGTACGTTACTGCAGATATCGGCTCTGGGGAGGAGCAGATAAAGAGTTTTGATGAACTCATCCAGAAGCGCATTGATTATACTCCGAAGCCACCTGGTGTAAAG
>JAGFND010000181.1 GCA_021409285.1 Candidatus Methanoperedens sp.
AATGAAAGTCATGAAAAACTCAAAGAAGATGAACAAACATCTGATGAGTTTTTTAGGAGATTCACAATCAGCATGAGTAACTATACATCTCCTGAACATTTCATTGATATGCCTTACTATGAGTATGACTCTAAGATTGATGCGTGGGTATATTCGGACAGTGAAATCGAACAATTTACTTTTTATTTTGGTCTCGACCCTAAAGATCGTAATAATAGGATAGCGCTTTCCATAGGGACCCAGGGGTGGGTTCATCTGAAGAAAGGATGGCAGATAGTGAAGTTATCATTAGGAAAACTCGCTTGGGACTAAATCCGATATCAGCATATGCCAGTTTTAAGTGGTCTATCTCAACAATAGTGTCATGGTTCAGAATAGCATTTGGAATTACATGAGTTCGATGCTACGGCATCTCACGCACGCACGACGACCGGATCGTGAGAAACATGGACTGGAAATATATATCTTTTCATATTACAATAGTAATATCTATATAATATGTGTGTATCTTAAGCAGCATGGCTCCGCGCAATCTATAAAAAGCGGGTTACTTGCTGTTACCCTCAGATCATTTCTATAGTTTCCGATCGCGGAGCCACACCCCCCATGTATCCTCATATCAGCTTCAGGAAAGCAAAGCCACACAAGAATCTATATCTAAGCCGGCGCGCCCCGAACTGCAGGGCGTTATCGCAGCACGGGTATTGCGCCTCGCAGGGGCAGCGCGCCATCTGTTGACGGCGGGAGCAGCCAGGTCGGTTTTAAGAAAGATGGGGTCTCACTGCCATCTTTCCATGATCTTCACAGACAGGCAAAAGGTTTTGCCGCTTCTTATTGAGCCTGCAAACAAAATTTTCATCCGAATTCCTTAAATAATGCCTGATTATATACAAATAATAGGAGGTGAGTTATGCTGTGTATACTATGGTTTAAGTGGCAGCCTGAGAACACTTCACGTCTTCTTGAACTCTGGAGAGAATTCAAATATCCCGAAGAAGTGAAGCTGATAGGCAGGTATCTCCTCATCGGAAGGCACATCTCTGTGGCTATATTCGATGCCCCCAACGAGGAAGCTATTCTGAAAATAACCTACCCGTTCAGGGAGTTAGGAGTGCCCCATATCGCGCCCGCGCTGCCGCTTGAAGAAGCACTGGAAATGATGGAAAAGATGTAGCAATGGGCAGGCTGATCGAAGAAGTTTCTCTGAGAAATAAACTCCATGTCTTTGAAGACAGAACCGAAGCAGGCGGCCTTATTGCTGGAAAACTGGTACAGTACAGGGATTCTGGCGGCATAGTCCTTGGAATCCCTTCCGGAGGTGTGCCCGTGGCTCGTGAGATAGCAGTTGCGCTTCATCTTCCCATGGATTTAATGATAGTGAGAAAGCTCCAGATACCTTACAATCCCGAGGCAGGCTTTGGCGCAATGGGGTTGGGTGGGGAAATTATCTTGAATGAAGGATTGCTCGCCCAGCTTGGTCTTTCTGAAGGGGAGATAAGGGAGCAGGCAGAAAAGACGAAAGAAGTAATTAAAAGGCGAAACCAGGTCTTCAGGGGAGGAAGACCCTTTCCAGTCTTGAAAGACAGGATTGTGATTCTTGTAGACGACGGACTTGCATCAGGCTATACAATGCTTGCTGCTGTCAGTTTTGTAAAAAGAAACAAGCCAGGGAAAATTATTGTTGCTGTTCCAACAGCCTCAAAAAGGATTGTGGAGCTTGTTCTTCTTGAAGTGGATGAACTTGTATGCCTGAATGTGAGGCACGGGATTTCTTTTGCAGTGGCAGATGCGTACAGGAACTGGTACGACCTTTCGGACGTGGAGGTTCTTTCTATGTTCAAATAATAAAGAGTGATTCCAATTTCTATGATGTTGCTTTCACTCGTTCATCATGTGACATATTTGCCAGATTCTCAACTTCTTTAATATCCAGTTTAAGTCCCTTCGCCACTCGATGACCATAATCCGGGTCTGCCTTGAAGAATAGAGCAGTCTGGCGCAGTTGTATACGCTTTTGCGCTCCACCAAGATGACTGACAATGTTTCCTGCCAGATTCTCACGATCCTGATCGGTCATCACATCACGATACATATTACCAGGTTGAACAAAATCATCATTGGGATGCGTATATTGGTAACGATCTCCTTTACCAGATATCTCGATAGGAGGTTCCTTTGCCAGAATGTCCGGCTCCGGTCCATTAAAACTGTTTGGCCAGTAATTTGGGCTGCCACCACTATTTGAATCGGTTCGCATGAATCCATCACGCTGATAGCTGTTCTCTCTTGCGTTTTTTGGTGCATTTACCGGCAGCAGGTGATAGTTCGGTCCCAGTCTGTGAAGATGGGTATCATGATATGAAAAAAGCCGACCCTGAAGCATCTTATCAGGTGAGGCGGCAATACCCAGCACAAGGTTTCCCGGGCTGAATGCAGCCTGCTCAACTTCAGCAAAATAATTTTCAGGATTCCGGTTCAAAACCATCTTTCCAATTTCAATGGGCGGAAAGTCAGAATGGGGCCAGACTTTAGTTACATCAAAGATATCGAAACGGTAATCTTCTGCCTGCTCAGGCGCCATTATCTGCATCTGGACTGTCCATGACGGGTAATCTCCCAGTTCGATAGCCTTAAAGAGATCCCTTGTAGCATGGTCAGGGTCCTTTGCGCGCATGATCTCTGCTTCCTGCCGGGTAAGATTCTTAATTCCCTGATCGGTCTTAAAATGAATTTCACCCAGAAATATTTATTCTTCTCGTTATACCACTTGAAAGTGTGACTGCTGTAGCCATTCATGTTTCGAAATGTGGCTGGGATGCCGCGATCGGAAAAGAGAATTGTTACCTGGTGAATTGATTCAGGTGTCAGGGAAAGGAAATCCCAGAACATATCCGGATCCTTACAGTTCGTGGCCAGGTTGCGCTTCTGTGTGTGAATGAAGTCCGGAAATTTTAATGGATCACGTATGAAAAAAAAAAACCGGGCAAACACTTCGGTTCGCTTGCCAACTTCAAGGAACTTTGCTTTTGTGTACTTTGTAACATCTGCAGTAACTTCAAAGTATCCACCTGCACCGGCCCCCTTTGCATGTACTACACGTTCGAGTATCCGTTCGCCACCCTCACCCACACAATTCCTGCTATGGGTTATTGCCGCAGGCGTGCTCAAGATTCCCTTTTTCTTTTTTTCGGTTCCGTTCTCGGTTTGATAGAAGGTTTGTGAGACTCACTGAAGATGAAAAAACTAATGAAGATGATGTTCGCAGAAGGAAAGAATTGCGCTGATATCGCAAAGCTGACAGGACATTCTAAGACGACAGTTCGAAAAATTGCCGATGACAGCCCGATGAAACATCACAAGACGTTCAGTGAAGCTGATCGACAGAACCTTAGAGAAGCTTTCGCGGAAGGTTTCAGTTTAAGAAATACCGCTAAGATGTTCAATAGCGGTACATCGTCTGTGAAATTCTGGTTCGATAAATTCTACAAAGGTCTATGACACCTTTCATCTTTTCTTGCCATCAATTGTTTTCAGTATCGTGCAGGATATATGACCAGCTTTCACCTTGAAAAAACGCGGTACCCTAGCATGGCAAAAGATTCATTATGGATAATCATGTAATTTAAATTTGATTTCCAGGGTGGGAATCGGGAGAAATTTATGAAAAACAGTTATTTAGTGACTTCAATAGTCATAATTGTAATTTTGGGAGCAGGTGTGTGGATGCTTTCAAACAATAACGAAGATAATGAAAACGAAGGACTTCCATCGTCAATTGACCAGTATTACCAGAGCCAACCACCTGTGTATCTCACAAGCATGTTCGACCTTGGGGAAGCTATGATGGGAATTGGCGTGAATCTCCAACAAGGAAACATGACAAATGCCAAAAAATCATATGAAGACTTCTTGAATAAATTTGAGACTAGTTCAAATATGGTTCCTGAATGGAAAAAATTCTATGACCAGGGCACTGTCGAAAAAATAGGAACTTCCCTTGATTCCGGCGATGTGCCAGCGGTTTTTGAGAACATTGGAATAGTGGGCGCAGCCTGTGTAAAATGTCACAAG
>JAGFND010000182.1 GCA_021409285.1 Candidatus Methanoperedens sp.
GATCGTCTTCACGGGCGCCGATCACGGCGTGCAGGGCGACGTCGAGCACGATTACGAGCGGAGTCTGCCTCTCGACGCGGCCCTGCGACCCGAGGTCCTGCTCGCCTACGAGATGAACGGTCGGCCGCTGGAGCCACAGCACGGGGCGCCCCTGCGGCTACTCGTGCCGGGGTGGTACGGGATGGCCAATGTGAAGTGGCTGACGCGCATCACGCTCGTGACCGAACGGTTCGAGGGCTACGAGCAGACCGTCGCCTATCGCTACCAGAAGGATGAGACGGACCCGGGTGAGGGGGTGAGCCGCATGCGCGTGCGCGCTCTCATGATCCCCCCCGGCTTCCCCGACTTCCTGACGCGCCGACGTTTCGTCGAGCCGGGGCTCGTCACGGTGCGCGGGCGCGCCTGGAGCGGCAACGGCGACGTCGTGCGGGTGGAGTTTGGAGTGGACGAAACGTGGACCGACGCCGAGTTGCAGGAGCCGGTCGGGCCATTTGCCTGGCGCCAGTGGACGTTAGGGTGGGATGCCGCACCCGGTGAACACCCTGGCAGATTTTCATTTTCTGTTCCACATTTGTAAAAATGGTAGGTTCAAAGAAGTAGCCTTTCTTCAGGTTCTCAGGTCTTTTCCCCCCATAAACAAGATTGGCTCCACCTTCTATCCCGGATTTCACATACGATTCAATCCTTTCCCTCTGTCGTCCTGATATCAAAGGACCCATGTCGATTTTTTCCCCAAATGGATCCCCTATCTTTATTTTATTCGTTTTCTTTACCAATAGATCGATAAATGCATCATGAATACTTTCATGAAGGTAAATTCTTGTTGCAGCCGTACAATCCTGTCCGCTGTTCAGGAAAGCTCCAGCCACTGCCCCTTCTGTTGCTGCATCGATGTCTGCATCACCCATAACGATAAAGGGTGCTTTGCCCCCAAGTTCCAGATGCACTTTTTTAAGGTTGCCAGATGCCATTTGCATGATCTTCTTCCCTGTAGAAGTGTCTCCGGTCAAAGAGATCATATCCACCCCGGGACTCGTTGCCAGTTCTTTTCCGATCTTATCTCCTGGACCCGTTATTACATTAAGAACGCCTTTTGGCATTCCTGCCCTATCTGCCAATTTGGCGAATTCAAGAAGTGTCAGCGGAGTGTAAGACGCAGGTTTGAGTATTATCGTATTCCCCGCTGCCAGCGCAGGGGCAAGTTTCCAGATCGCTATGTATAAGGGATAATTCCAGGGAACCACTCCTGCAACGACTCCAATGGGTTCTCTTGTGATCATACTCATGCCCAATCCATTATAGTTTGAAGCAGCCCTGCCATCCAGCATCCGGGCAGCACCGGCGAAAAACCTGAGATTATCAATAATGAAAGGCAAATCCGAATCTTTACTGTATTTTATTGTCTTGCCTGTATTCATGGATTCCAACCTGGCAAGTTTTTCAACATTCGCCTCAACAAGATCTGCCAGTTTCCAGAGCATCTGTGAACGCTCTGCTGGAGTTTTATTAGACCAGATACCAGAATCAAAAGCTTCTCTTGCTGCATCTATTGCAGCTTTTGCATCTTCTTTTGTGCCAAGCGGGACAAGGGCGATGTTTTCTTCGGTTGCAGGATTTATAACATCAAAAAATTCTCCGGATATTGAATCAACCCACTTCCCACCTATAAACATTTTGTATTTTTCTATCATAGATTCACCTCAAATACAAATGGCAGCTTATGATATTCAGAATAATTCTCGCAAGTTTATCTAAATAATATTATATTTAGATAAACTTTTTATAAGTATAGAGAACTTTCCAACCCTGATATTGCTGCCGCCAACAACATATTGATCTAATGAAAAGATTGTGGTTTATTTGATAAATAGTTTCCTGATTATCACATTCTTGAAATATGATGGGACTATATCTCGGGCAGATTCGTCATCCTTTGAGGTTATGAAAAAGAAATCCCTCCAAAGTTATTTACATGAGAATTCCTAATAATATAATCTATGGTGTTTGAGATGAAAAAAAAATTCAACAGTAAAATCCTTATTATTGGCTATGGCTCAGTTTCACAATGCACCCTACCCATTTTAATGGATAGGATCGCTGTTTCTCCAGAAAATATTACCATAATTGATTTTGGAGACAAATCAAACGCTCTGAAAAATTATACTGATCAGGGTTTAATATATGTTCGTGAAAAAATAACCCGGGAAAATTTAAATCAAATTTTGTCAAAATATCTGGATAGTGGAGGCTTGCTCATTGATTTAGGGTTGAATATCGGCGCCACAGATATTATTAAATGGTGCCATGATCACAGAGTGTTGTACATTAATGCTTCGGTTGAACTCTGGGATCCTGATGAGAGAATTCATATGAAGAGCGCGTTTGAAAAATCGCTTTATTGGCGGCAAATGCAATTGAGGAATTTTTCCCGTGATTGGAAAGATGCGCCAACAGCTGTTATTGACCATGGCGCTAACCCCGGCCTTATTTCTCACTTCGTCAAGCAAGCCTTGCTGGATATTGCTGCGCGCATCTATGCTGATAAGAAAGTTTCTCCTGGAGATGAAGAAGAAATAGTCCATCTTGCAGAAAACAGGGATTTTGCCCGACTGGCGAGGAAATTAGGAATTAAAGTGATCCATTGCAGCGAGCGAGACACTCAAATTACCAACAGGCCAAAGGATGTTAACGAATTTGTAGGGACTTGGAGCATTGAAGGATTGCTTGACGAAGGGACGGCTCTGGTTGAAATGGGTTGGGGTACGCATGAGCAGAAGCTTCCGCCCCAGGCCATAATCCCTCCATGCGGACCCAAGAATCAGATCTTTTTGCCTCAAATGGGCATTAATACATGGATCAGATCCTGGATACCGGATGAAGAAATTGTCGGTATGATGATCCGCCATGGTGAAACATTTGGCCTTTCAGACCGGTTAACTGTTTGGGAGGATGGAAAGGCCGTTTACCGGCCTACCGTAAATTATGTTTATATGCCCTGTCACGAAACGCTTTCCTCGCTGTGTGAATTACGCGGCCGGAATTACGAACTCCAGCCCATGATCAGGATTTTAAGAGATGAAATCATATCTGGCGATGATACTTTGGGAGCGCTCTTGATGGGGCATTCTTATAATTCCTGGTGGACGGGCAGCTCTTTGAGCATTGACGAAGCCAGATCTCTTGCTCCCGGCCAAAATGCTACTACCCTTCAAGTAGCTGCAGGTATTGTTGCTGCTGTACTCTGGATGATTGAAAATCCGCGAGAAGGTATAAAATTGCCAGACGACCTGCCTCATGATTTTGTTTTGGATATTGCTAAACCTTATCTTGGAAAATTTTTTTCCACTCCGTCGGACTGGACGCCACTAAAAAATCGTAAAATATTTTTCAAAGAAAATCCGGCTGCGAAATACAATCCAGACCCATGGCAATTTGAAAATTTTCTATTTATAGGAAAATAATAATAACAGCCCCATTTGAGGTATTCTATTTTTATCCTCGATAATATCTGGAATATATAAGACAGTTACCCGGAAAAAAAAGGATCTCAGGTTAATTCACCAAAGTGCTTACTTACAATTGTGAGATCCGCAATATCCACGAAGCCATCCATATTCACATCATATCTCGGATAAGGAATAGTTATAACCTCATTGAAATGTTGACTCACCAATGTCAGATCGCTTATATCCACAACCCCAGATTCTGTAATATCATAACGCGGATAGATGTGTGCGGTTTTTGATGTAACCGATACAGTCCAGGTAATCATATTACTCGTGCCATTTGCATTTGTGGCACTTACTGAAATGTTCTTAGTTCCCCCTGTCGAGAAGGAAACTGTATAAGAATTGGTGTTATTTCCAACAGCCTGTCCATTGTTATACCAGTTCCATGTTGTTATGGTCTGATTTGCTTTAACATTAAACGTGACGGTTTCGCTGGTATTCAGTATTAGAATTATTGAGTTCGTATTTGTTTTTGTATTTCCAAACAAAGTTAGTAACGGTAAAGTGTTTGGTAGTGTGTTTGGCCTGGATGCTGTAATTTCATAGACATGCC
>JAGFND010000183.1 GCA_021409285.1 Candidatus Methanoperedens sp.
GATCGTTTCATAGATTACAAGAACGATATTCTCAGGTTTATGCATGACTTTAAGGTTCCCCAATGTATGTGCGGGCTCTGTCCCACATATATCGAATGCAGAGAAGAAACAGCATTTTGTCTTTCAACAACCGGAAAAAGCAAATGTATTACAGTGGAAAAAGGATGTTTGTGTCCGGGCTGTCCGGTTCACGAAAAAATGGAATTTAAATATGTT
Source organism: Candidatus Methanoperedens sp. (assembly GCA_021409285.1). Lineage (GTDB taxonomy): Archaea > Halobacteriota > Methanosarcinia > Methanosarcinales > Methanoperedenaceae > Methanoperedens. The sequence continues at coordinate 217 of JAGFND010000183.1, forward strand.
TACTACTGCATCCGCGGAAACGAAAAAGATCGGCCTGCAAAAAAGTAAAGTCTGGAAATATTTTGCCATGTAGTCTCTTCTATATTTTTGAATAAGGATTTGCCAGCACCTAAAATAACGGGAACGACCCCAAATTGATATTCATCGATGAAACCGAGGTTTGCAAACTGTTGCACGATGCTACCACTACCCAATATTGTGAAATCTTCGCCCTTCTGCTCTTTCGGCTTGATAATTTCTTCCGGCTTTATTTCATGAAAGAGCTTGATGTTTTTCCAATTGGGCTTATCTTCCACATTCTGCAGCTTTTTTGAAAATCTTTTTTCTCATGTTTATATTTTCTGCCAGAGGCCTATTATATTAGCTTCCAGGTCCTTGAAATAGGCAGCGTAGCCCATATCCCCCACTTGCATTTTCCCCCTGACCATTTCCCCGCCCATTTTCTTGACGTTCTTCATGGCATCGTCTATATCCTCGACGCTGATCGTGATAATGGGGGATGTGACTGGACGCTGGCGTTTCATCATCCCGCCGTTGATTGCACCTTGTTCTTTGGGCATTCCTTTATCATCAACCGGCGTTGTCTCTATCAAAATATACTCCATTCCCGGCACGCTTTCCATTTTCCAGCCGAAAACCGTTTTGTAGAATTTCTGGGCCCGCTCAAGGTCATCAACAGGGATTTCAAAATGTACTACTTTATCCATATACAAACCTCCCATTAGACTATTATGAAGCCTTACACATAAACGTATCGAATGCTGAGTCTGTACCCGTAGCGGATGAAAAACCAGCTACTCAGTGCAACAAAGTGTCAGTCCGGCCAAAAAAGCGCCACTCCTGAACGGTCAGGCATTCAAGGACGGTATTATCCCGTATTTTGCGCAGGATGTCAGCTTCACGCTTGATCAGCTTGCTTCTATAAATAACACTTACCCGAACAATATCCTGAAGTGATCTTTGAAACGCTCCGGCCTTAATTTACTCAAGTTGTACCATTAAAATTCATATATATATAATAAAATTGTTCTGCGCTAAGTATATATACAACTAATTAATAATTTATCAACGAGTGGATTAAATGAATATAGAACAGACTCTAAAGGTTATCACAGAAGAAATCGCCAATATGATCTCCACAAAGACTGTTGTTGGTGAACACATAGTAATAGAAGGCCGAACAATTATACCTGTTACAAAGGTAAGTTTTGGATTCGGAAGTGGAGGAGGCGAAGGGCCAGGGAAAGCAGGCGATCAGGGTACCGGAGCTGGGGGAGGAGGAGGAGCTTGCGTCCAGCCGATTGCTTTTCTTGTAGTTTCAAAGGACGAAGTGCAATTATTCGCTATTAAAGAGAAAGGTGTGATCGAGCGGGTATCTGCATTAATTCCTGAGATATTAGAAAAATGCAAATCAATGAAGGAAGAGTGCAAAAAAGAAGAATAATTCAAGACTGAGTTAAAAAAGTGCCTGATGATAGTGATAATTATTATTATTATTTTTGCTTTTTTAGCCTTGGTGATGCTGCTATCCCCTGTAACTATCAGCGTTAATTCCACCAGGGTAGAAGGAAAAATTGGTGGATTTTTCAGCATGGACTGGATAATATTCCTGTTCAGATACGCTTTAGGAGGTAAGCATACGGATATACTGGTTTTCGGACGAAAAATCTCTAAATTGCCCAATAAAGAGAAACTTCCTATGCCTTTGGAAACAGAAAAAAAAAGAGGGATAAAGAAACCGATGTCACATTTTGGAGATATTTTAGCTCTCTCAGGACCGATGTTACAACTTATTAAAGAATTAATTTATGCTTGCAGATTAAAATATCTGGATATTGACATCACATTTGGTTTAAAAGAACCTTCCCATACTGGAATTGTTACAGGGATCCTGCATTCAATATTCGGTTATTTAAGAGCAGGAAAAAACATAAGGTGGTCTGTTGATTTCACAAAACCAATCATAGAATGGGATTTGAAAGGAAAAGTCGCTATCACGCCAATTAGCGTATTACTACCTATTGTAAGGTTTATCACTAATAGACAGGTTTTGAGGGCAGGAATGCAATTTTTCAGGGAAAAGTTAAAGAATTTTCGCGGGGGCACGCGAAAGCAGGTGTTTTTTTGAGTGAGCAGCTCCTCGAATAACGAATCGAGTGAGTGCGTGATTAGACATATCGATAAATGCAAGCCCTTGGAAACGATTTACCCTAAAAATTCAATCAGCTTGGTTCCGGTCTTCTTGAACGTGGCTCCCCAATGGACTTTGACCATGAATTTATTTCTCCAAAAACGTCTTCAAGCCCTCAAGCAGCATATTCCAGTTCTTTTCAGAGTGCTCACGGGCTTCTTCGGTTGCGTTATTGTCCTGCAAGAGAGAAACGTATGTCTGTTTTCCTTTGCCGGATAGCTCAATTGTCACAATGTGATAATTCTCCGGTAAATCCGGTTGGCCGGTAAGGGGGCTGAAATGGCTGTACTGAATCAAGTGCCCTGGCTCCAGCCTGAGAATCACGCCTTTATCCTCGTACTTTTTTCCCTCCCATTCCCCTTTCCAGACAATAGAACTACCTTCCTTCCAATCCGAAACTGTGTTCGTCCCGAACATATACTGTTTTATCTTGTCTGGATTTACAAGCGCATCCCACACTTTAGCAATGGAGACGTTAAAGGTTATTGATGCTTTGGCGATAAGTCCTTTACTCGCTTGTTTAGTCTGATATATTTGAATAAGGTTACCACAAGTATCATCAAATACCGCCTGTGTTGTCTGTTCCATTTCAGTTGGCTCACTCTTAAAAACAACTCTCAGATTTTTCATTCTTTCATATTCTTTTTGAATGTCCTCAACAGCAAATGCAGTTAATGGTATCCCCGCATCGAATAATTCTTTTTGGTAAGTCCTGGCAGGCGGAAATCCCATCGGTTCAAGAACCAACTCAGTTCCATCTGGTTCTTCGGGCGAAACAACAGTCAACCATTTAAATTCCCCGACGGGAAAGTCTTGTTTTTTTACAAATCCCAAAACCTCTGTATAGAACTTAAGAGCCTTGTCCTGGTCATCTACTAATATACTATTCAGTTTGATTTTCATAATGTTTTCTCCCTTAAATTATTTCAGAACTTTGGTAAGTCTTGTCGAAGGATTCGTTCCAGCCGACTTCTGTCAAATCGCTCATCTGGCCCTCCGGTATACCGACATGTTTCAAAGTCATCTTTGTTTTACCATCATGTTCTTCAAATGTCAAAGTCACCTGCAATTCTAACGGGATGTCTGCGCTCATACCGTAGTCGGTGGCCGGGACCACATTGCCTTTCTTATCGGCAAAGCTATCCCTGCAGACAATCCGCTCCAGCGGAACGATTTCGCGATAGACACCTGTGTTCCAATAATCTTTTCCATCGGGCTCTCGCATGCAGTATAGATACTTGCCCGACTGGAAGATAGATTGAGAGGTTAGTTTTGTCCTGCCACCTGGTAAGCTTTCAAATCTCGTAGTTTCGAGAATTACATGCCCTTTTTCTGGATGCCCTTCAAATTCAAATGTACCAACAATTCTCTCTGGGGCCATGAACTCATGATTCACTCCATGAAATGCATATTCATTGCCATCTTTATCTTTATGGATATGGCGCCACGATCCGCCGCTTCTCGGTTCAAATTTTTCAAGTGTCATTGTGAGTTCCTGTGGTCCTAGTGTCACGTCAAATTTCAAAAGTCGGATAGAGTCTGGATAATTTTATCCTCGCATCTTCGGTTGTAAATTGCCATTTAACTTTTGCATTTTTGTTGTTTCTGCTATTCTCCCACGCCAATACCTCTTTTCTGACAAAC
>JAGFND010000184.1 GCA_021409285.1 Candidatus Methanoperedens sp.
ATATAAAATAGGAGCTTTTTGCAGGATGCGAGTCTTGGGGAGATGATCTCATGGGTGGGGTATTTTACGAATACAGATTTTTTGTCTTGAAGGATGCGAAAAGCGAGATATGATGGGAGGGGGTAGATGACGGCGAAGGGAGAAGAAGGGGAGTTATACATTTTCATTATTCACCAAAGATTTTTTTTTCCAAAGTGGTCACCAGATTATAATCATGATACATTTGTTTGATTAAATACATTTTCAATTAAAGTTTGTGATTTTATCCACCCTTTTGCTTTAATAATTCAAAAACCATATTGATACTTAACCCCAAGGTGAAGCAACATAATCTTCTATATCTATAAGCAAGCGACATCGATGTCTCTTCTCTTCCCGAAGCTAAAAGAGACATAAAAAGCAGGGCATTCAAAGATGCTGTGTATGATTATCTCTTGAAAAATTACGGAGATGAATATTTCAATGCTGAATTCCATAATCAATGCTCCTTCTCACAGATGTAAATTAGAAAATGCAAGATTCATCATAGAAGAGTTGGCATGAGAGCTGTAGGAAAGGGGAGACGGCGTTTGGGGAGGGCAGTTGTTCCAAATACTATTTACATTGGCATATCAAATCATAGCGAAAGATTAGATAGAGGATTTTTCATGCACAAAGGACATCCCATTTGTAAAATATCAGATGAAAATGCAAAAATATGGAGATATATGAGTTATGAAAAGTTTGAATCTTTACTGAAGGAAAGAAAATTGTATTTTGCTCAGGTTGAGATGTATGATGATAAATTTGAAGGCTGGTCTCCAGGAACGGATGAAAAACGACATGCACTTTTCGAGGTGTATAAGAAACATACATATGCGAATTGTTGGCATATAAAAAATCACGAATCTCATCTTATGTGGGAAGTCTACGCGAAAGATAAAGGAATTGCTATTCAATCAACTTTTAAACGATTAAGGGGGAGTTTAAAGCGTTTAAAGGAATTGAATGACATTGATGAATATATAGGAGAGGTAAAGTATATTGACATTGATTTTGATAGTTTAAACACTATAGATAATACTCTAATACCTTTTTTTCGCAAATCAAAAGAATATGATGACGAACATGAAATAAGAGCAATAATTCAGATAATAGACCCTAAAGAATGGGATTCGTATAATAATGAAATACTCATTCCAGTTCAATTAGATGAACTAATCGAAAATATATATGTTTATCCCGATGCTGAAGAAGATTTTTATAATTCAGTTCAAACTATTGTGAATAAATGTGGGTTGAAGATGCCTGTCAAACATCGAAGAAAGTCAACTATGGAAAATGGTTCCAAATGTGAGGTACCGCTTATAGTTATACTTTCAAATGACCAATCATGTCTTGATTCATCTGGGAATTTGATTTTGAATAATTATGGTGCTAATATCAGAGGTCAAAAAAAATATTAAAAGGCCAATTATAGAAAAATAGAGTTAAGAGGATAAAATAATGACCCGAATCGAAATTCCTTCAGAAACACTTCTTGTTGAAATGGGAGAAGATGGGTTGAACATATTGGAAACCACTATGCAGATGTCGTGCAGGGACGAAAGTGCCCCGGTGGAATGCGATATATGTTCAAAACCACTCGGAAAAATGAAGGATGTTAAACACATCGAGTCCCCAGAATCAATTACAATTGCGGTAAGGAATGGTTTCAAGCCTGAGCAAATGCTAAAAACCACTGAGAATATGCTCAAAGAGCAGGGTGAGGAAAAACCTGCTGAAATCATGGAACTAGTACTTGATTCGTGGAAATCCATCGTTGATAAAAGCGAAACCCCATGGGCGTTATGTGAGGAATGCTATAAAAGCATTCAAATATATATCAAAAAACGTGGAAGTTAAGGATGCTAAAGTACGAGCCTGGTATCCGGACATATTCTTTATTATTTTTAGGACTAACTTTTTCTCCTTATTTCCAGGAACTTTTTCAAATCTCGTTTTTTCATTCTTTTAAATATGGGCAAATCTAAATAATCATCAACCCCATCTGGAGTTTCTGCATCATAACATTTAGCTTTATAAACAACCCACATATGGGGTGTTAGAATATCATCCCCATCAACTTGACTTGATTCTTGCAAAGTAGCTTCTTCGCCTATTTCATATGCAATAGTCATGGCAAACCATGAACAACCAATCTTATTGATCTCCTGTGGATTTCTCCCCCATCCCTTTGATTTAAATAATTCTTTTGTTGACTCAATAATTTCCCCAATGCTTTCTTTCATATTCTGACCTTCCATTTGATTCACCTTCTTATCTCCCGTCTTCATATTGCCGCCGACTCCATAAAGCCTCTCAAAGTCTGCATCTTTTAGCCAAATGCGATATGATCGGGTTCAAAATTAGACAGGATGAAGACGCAGAACAAAGTTAAATTGTTCAATGATACAAAGGTCTTTGAATAAGTGTTTGGTGACTTATAATTTGAGGTGATATATGCTAATTACCAAGCTCCGCTCCTGGTATTGGTATCGCCTCCAGATATCATCCACTCCTCTGAGCTGCGAAGAGAACGGCAGCCATCCTCCGTGCCATTTCCCCACTGGTAAACTCCAATTCAAACTTCCCGTTCTTGTAGAGTTTTGAACTCACAAGGATGGGGTCAGTTATCGCGAACTTATCCCAGAGGTTCTTCTGGTAGTTATCATACAAGTTTGCTATCAAGCCGCCATTGACAACTCTCGGATCTGCATTCTGCAATTGTATACGGATGAGTTTTTCCAGGGAAGTTACACGCTTCTTGAAGCCCCATACTCCATCGGGTGAGCCCCCGTACTTGCTCTCTGTAATCGAATGTCTTAACATGAGCGACTTGCCCTTGACCATATCCTCTGGTGAGTTTATCCCCCTGTATGGCAACAGAAGGTCTGCTTCTTTGGAGAACTGTGCTTTTAATTCATCCTTTGCTGTGTCATACTTGGACCTGAATATTGCCATCACTTTGTCTACAGTAAAATAGCGAGGGGCATTTTTATCGAGTACTTTGCTAATCTCATCTACGTTTATATTGACATTTGAGCTCTCGAATTGTGGCCTGAGCACAGCCCGTATAGCTTTATTGCGGGCATCCTTAATCAGGTCGCCAAGCGGCTCTTCTCTTCTATCCGCGCTGAATCTGTCTGACTCCGGCAGAAGGGCATTTATATTCTCTACCAATCTCTTTGCCTCCGACCGGCAGGTTAAGAGTTTGCTGTATTCTTCCTCTAAATTTTTATGATCTAATCCCATATTATATTCTCCTCATTTCATCATTTGGCAACACATCCTTGAGTATGTCTTTTGTGTACTCTTCAATATTTACGTTCTGGGCATCGAACGCATAATCTGTATACGGTGGCTCATTATCGCCGACCTTTATGGCGTCATTATCTATCACCCGGTACGGTACTCCTGACCCTTTTGTGGCCGCAGCGGTGACGACACCGCCTTCTATTACTATCACTATTTCTGGTTCTGCCATAATCACACTTCTCATATGTTCATGGTCGGATATGCCAGGCTGACCGACAGCTGCGCTTCACTATCCATCGTTGATATTAACTTGACAGTCTCTACAAGGCGCTTTGCTTTTGCAGCATTCCTGTCTTCCAGGAACAACATGTGCCTTATGTCGTAGTTTATCATTTCGAAAAGGTCTCTACCAAAGCAGGCATCGCACCTTTCACACCAATCGATTTTCTCTCCAGACAGGGCTCTTTCTATCAGTATTTCCGCATGTTTTGGCGTATGATATCCGATACTGCCTTCAACCATCGCTGCCACCAGCCACTCTTTTCCTTTTTCATCCACCAGTTTCTTCAGATCAGTCGGGCCATTAATTCGCGCAGGTTCTTCCATAAATCACACCCCCGCTGCTACCCTGGTTGGAGGCAGCAATGTCCCGAACAAATATGCTGCAGATTCTTTGATGGTGCCTGAGCCCTTTTTGTACCACTTCCCGAATACCTGCTCGTGTTCAGACC
>JAGFND010000185.1 GCA_021409285.1 Candidatus Methanoperedens sp.
TAAAACCCTGCTGGCAAAAGCAGTCGCGACCGAGAGTGAGGCAAATTTCATCAGCGTAAAAGGACCTGAGTTCCTTTCCAAATGGGTCGGTGAGAGTGAAAAAGCAGTCCGGGAAACCTTCAGAAAAGCAAAACAGGCAGCTCCATGTGTCATCTTCTTTGACGAGATAGACTCAATTGCCCCGTCACGCGGAACTGGTTCAGATTCCCATGTTACAGAAAGGGTCGTAAGCCAGCTTCTGTCTGAGATAGACGGAATTGAGGAACTGCATAATATAACTATCATCGCGGCAACGAACAGACCGGATATAATCGATCAGGCGCTTATTCGTCCAGGAAGGCTTGACAGGCTTGTAAATGTTACACCCCCAGATGAAGATTCAAGGATTGAGATCTTCAAGATCCATTTCGGGAATAAGCCTCTTGGAAATGATGTTGACATTAAGAAACTTTCAGAGGATACAGAAGGCTTCACAGGTGCTGACATTGCATTGATATGCAATGAAGCGACAATGCTTGCAATCAGAGAATACGTCAATTCTGGAAAACCCACAAATGATGAGTCCATTAAGGAATTAAAAATCGGATATCATCATTTCAGGGACGCCATGACAAAAGTGAAGCCGCAGTCCAAAAAAGAGATGGAGAAATACAAGAAGATATCAGAGAATTTCATATATCAATAAGCTGAAAAAAAAAGGGGATCATCCTCCCTTTTTCAGTATGGGATTTTTAGTTTTTCCTCCGCAATCTGGTAAGTCCGAAACTGTTATGGTAAGATTTGAACATTAAATTCCACAAAGTCTATAACATTATACTAATATAATCATGATTCCTTAATAATTGCCGGAGGATACTCATGAGAACATCGTTCCAAATAGGGAAAATTATGGGAATACCCATCAAATTGCATATTACCTGCCTTAAGTCTTGCAATTGGTTCGTTCCTGTTAGTGGTTCACAGTCTTTTTACACAGGCTGGTCCGGATTCACAGATAATGACAAAAGAGCTTATAACCTCAAATGACGAAGATGAAGCCCTGATCGCATTAAAACATATGACAACAAAAAACATAGGGCGGATCATAATCACGAACGATGGAAAAATAACAGGCATTGTGTCAAGAACTGATATTCTTAGGGCTGTACGATTACTGGAATAACATGAATGATAAAACGTATTCAATAAATTATAATTTCAATTATAAAAATCCAATCGCTCCTTCCTTCTCAAGGATTATCCTTGTCGGGACAGCACATGTTTCTGAAAAGAGCATTGCAGAAGTCAATGAAGTTATAGACCGGGAAAAGCCGGATATAATCGCGGTAGAACTTGACAAAGGAAGGTTCAAGGCATTAAAAGGCGAGGAAGAGGTCAAAGATATCAATGTCAAAGATCTACTGAGCCAGGGAAACTTCTACTTTTTCCTTCTGCACTGGCTTCTTGCCTATGTTCAGAAAAAAATCGGTGCCGATACCGGTGTAAAGCCTGGTGCTGAAATGCTCTCTGCAATAGAAAAAGCTGAGAAAACAGGTGCTCAGGTCGCACTTATTGACAGAGATATCCAGATCACGCTTGGGCGGTTCTGGAAAAAGATGTCCTTTTTTGAGAAATTAAAACTGTTCGGTTCTCTTGTAGGAGCTACAGCTGGTATCGGTACAAAAGATATTGACATGGATACTGTCACAGACGAGGATGTGGTGTCCCAGTTGATAGAGGAGTTAAGGAAGATCGCTCCAAGTGCTGCCTCAGTCCTCCTTGATGAAAGAAATGCTATTATGGCAAGGAACCTGATCGACCTTTCAAAGGGCAATACGGTCGTGGCAGTGGTGGGAGCAGGCCATCGCACGGGCATCCAGAAATATCTTGATGCGCCTGATACGATACCCCCAACACAGGAATTGATGTCTCTCCCGAAGAAGGGTTTCAGCTGGTTCAAGGCCGTGATAATTGCATTTTCTGCAATGATCGTGGGCATGCTTGGCCTTCTGGTTTTAGGTGGCTATCCGCTTGAGAAGCTTCTTACTGCGATGCTATACCTTTTTGTGGCCCAGGGGATACTTTCGGCTGTTGGTGTTCTTGTTGCCAGAGGTCATCCACTTTCAGCCCTGACTGCTTTTGGCCTTGCCTGGTTCGGTTTCCTGCATCCTTTCCTGGCCGTAGGCTGGCTTGCAGGAATAGTTGAAATGCATTTTCGTCCACCAACGACCGATGACTTCAAGAATATAATGAAAACCGAAACAATGAATGAATTGATGAAAAATAAGCTATTTCACATAATGCTTGTTGTGGGCCTGGCAAATCTTGGAAGCATGATCGGGACTTTTGTGGCAATACCATATATGGTGCATTATATGAGTATCGATAATCCTGTTGACATTCTCACGACGGCATTAAGTACCGGATATGCTTCCTTAAAAACGATCCTTTAAAGGATCATTTCTTCATTTCTTTATAACTGTACCTTTGTGTTTTCCATTTACTGCTTCAAGGATGTTCCGGGGGATCTCGCCGTTCAGGACGATCGTTTCAATGTTGCTGCGCTCTATTATTTTGGCAGCCAGAAGATCTACCGGTGAGTTGGCGCCTGCTTTCATTTCTGTTTTCATAACGATCTCAACAAGTTGCTCCGGGGTCATTTTTTCAAATTTTATGGCATCTTTGTTCTTCTTCGGGTCACTTGTATATACGCCATCAATGGAGGTCGCATTAATAAGAAGGTCTGCTCCAATGTATTCCGCCAGGACAGCCGACACTGCGTCTGTGGTCTGGCCAGGCGTCACTCCTCCCATGACCACGATCTTTCCCATAAGACTTGCGCGTTTTGCCTCTGTGTAATTCAAAGGCGGCTCAAAATAAGCGTCTTCACCAAGCGCTGCAATAAGCAGCCTGGCATTAAGACGTGTAAGTTCTATGCCGATAAGATCACAGGTAGCCTCATCTGTTCCAAGTTCTCGTGCAACGGATATGTATTCACGTGCGGCTTTTCCGCCACCTGTGACTATGAATACGATATTTTTTTTCGAGATATATCTTATGACATCTGCATAATTCTTGAAATTGAGGGGTTTTAAATCCCGTGCAAGTACTGATCCGCCTATCGAAACTACAATTTTCATGATGCTCTTTAAGGTACTCTGATGTTATTATCTTTCTTATTTATCAGATATCAAAAGGCTATTTTAAAGAAGTGGAGTACAAGCACAAGTATCGCCCCGGGTACTCCTCCGAGCGCACAAACAAGCAACGCGGGTATAGTATAGGCGATGCCTGCATTGAAAAAGATATTGCTAACAGCAAGAATGATAAGGCCCAGTACAGTGTTGACGATGAAACGAGTCCCGGTTTTCAGTATATAGTATGCGGCTATAACAGCAAGTATCACAATGAACAGGATCAGTATTTCAAATGCCATAGGCTATATGGGGAAGCTTGTGTTCATAAGCATTTCGGTTCAGGAAAATCAAATCCACATTTTATAATGAATAGGTGTGAGGAGCCAAAAAAAAGTAATTTTTCGGATAGGGTTTTGGATAGGATAGGAAGTGTTTTGTGCTCCTCAATATCTATTAGGGTTTGCACTATTTAAATGGTTTTTCCAATATTATACCCAAATTCATACTTAATCTCTGAACATATAATTATTTATGCGGAAAAAAACCCTGGCCTTTCGAAACGTATATATTCAGAGAACAATATTAGAGGAAAGCTCTGGGCTGGTAGCTTAGACAGGCAGAGCGTCGGACTCTTAATCCGACGGCCGTGGGTTCAAATCCCTCCCAGCCCGCTATTGAATTTTATAAAATGATGTTGAAATCCCGCATAAAAAGAACCATACCATAAACTTCAGGAAGTCTGATATTTTATCAAAGTCTGAGTTTGAGAGACTATTGAAATTACAGAAATGTCTCAGCGATAGAACAGTTGAGACATATCTGAGCTGTTACAATACTTTTGTCGATTTTGCAGGACACAAACCAATATCCAAA
>JAGFND010000186.1 GCA_021409285.1 Candidatus Methanoperedens sp.
GGAGCTTTTTGCAGGATGCGAGTCTTGGGGAGATGATCTCATGGGTGGGGTATTTTACGAATACAGATTTTTTGTCTTGAAGGATGCGAAAAGCGAGATGTAATGGGAGGGGGTAGATGACGGCGAAGGGAGAAGAAGTGGAGTTATGTGTTTTCATTATTCACCAAAGGGTTTTTTTCCAAAGTGGTCACCAGATTATAATCATGATAAATTTGATTGATTAAATACATTTTCAATTAAATGTCGTGGTTTTATCCACCCCTCTGATTTTATAATCTAAAAACCATAAAGACAGATAAACACATGACTTTTTTGTGTCTATTTATTTCAAATACTTTTTCTCAAAAGAAATATTCATAACGAAAAAATTAATATAATGTAAATATATCTTGTGGCAAAATATAATAAAGGATCATTATGAAGAAACTTGATATCAACCAGCTTGACGACAGCGACGAAGAGCTAGCCGATATTCTCATTTCCTCCGGCCTGAGCAGACCAGTTGCCAGAACCATGGCATATCTTCAAAAAGTGGATACAGCTACATCCATTGACCTTGAAAGGGGAACGGGATTGCGCCAGCCTGAAGTCAGCATAGCAATGAGGCAGTTAAAACCGCTTGATTGGATCGACGAGAATGAAGAAAAGAAGCCGGGTAAAGGAAGACCGAATAAGGTATATTCGCTTAAAGTTAGATTTAAAGATATAATCGCTCACCTTGAAAAAGAGCAGAAAAAAGCAATTGACGATGGGACGGCATCGATCAAGCGACTGAAGGAACTGACAAAAGGATAAATTTTGATCTCAAGATCTTGCAGAAACTTGCAGGATAAACTTTTCGGAGAAAAAATAATATTGAATGCCTGAATTTTTGAAAAAAATTTTGGCGACGATCCAACTATAATAAATAAGTCGTTTTTCTAAAGTTTCTGACCAACCAAAAAACAATATAACCCCACACAATCAGCTTAAAATAACCCGCTGGCAAAAAAAATTAACAACTACTCCGGCTCTTCAGGACCCAGGAACTCATTCCAACACTTAGCAGAGCAGATACCGGTTATCAACTGTTCACGTTCCCACGGTTTGGAGTTCGGGAACTGTTCCTATATGGGCCTGTCATTGAACCTATCAAGTACAGTATCGTATACCTGATGACAGTTCGGGCACTGACGTCTCATAGCTCACTCCCGCATAGTGAGCAAAGCCCAACACTTCGATATTCGACATCGGTTCCATTTCTGACTGCTTCATTATAGATGAGCAAACGGTTATCACCGCACTCTTTACAAGCCTTCTCATTGTTCATATTGATCCTCCGAACTATCGATTACCTCGATAATTCGCCCCCATAATTTTATTTAAAACCAGGCAACCACCCGCCCGCAGGCGGCGCAGGGTCATCCCCTGATCGGGCTTTTGCCCCATTTTTCCGACGTCTGCAGACGGCGCGCCGTTCCCTATCGCTGGATCTTTTCCCTGATTTGATTGATATCACACTCCAAGGCGGCGATGCGTGTCTCCTGTTTCGCGAGTTGCAGCTCCAGGGCGGTGTCCGGCGAGGTGGTCGCGCCGGCACGCGTGCCCTCAAGCGAGGCGATACGCGCATCCTGCACCGCGATGCGTGTGCGCCGGCATATAGGGTTGTTTCTGTTCTCAAGAGAGGCGATACGCATCTCATTCGCCGAGTCGCGAGCGGATTCCAGTTCCTCCTCGTGGATCTTAAGGACGCTGATAGTGTTCCGCAGCGTGAAGAGCAGGTACAAACATGCGGCAGTAAGGATGAGTATGGAGCTGCCGATCACGAAGAACGCCTGACGCTGGGTGAATACTCCGGCGCTTTCGACACCAAAGTAGCCCAATAAGCCTACAATGAGCATGCCCCCGATGATCAGTCCGCCTAGCACTGAGTAGGGGTAGCTGCTTACTAGTTTTACTCTTTGCCTGATATCTTGCTTAGTGTATATGTTTAGCTTACTATTTTCTTTCTTCACAATGAATTCATCAGTTCTAACCTTGTTGATTGTTAAGGTTGCCTTAGTGTTTTCATTGCTAAGTTTTAGCGAAAGAAAATTTTTTTCAGTAGCTATTCTTATTTCATTGTTATCGATTTTTTCAATTTTTGCTGTTCTAACCCAATCGACACCATATTTCTGTTCTAGATACTCTATGAGTTTTCCATTATCTTTTCCTGGAACGTTCTCCCAGTTAAATAAATACATATATTCAACTCCCTGATTGATAGCAATTAATTACAGAAAACAGTCATTTCCAATAACACAATATAGAAAACAATTGTATCCTTCATTATTAAATATGCGTTAACGTCATATATAAATGGATGCCAAGATGCCAATGCATCTTATTGAGATGGGATTCAGTCAGCAACGCATCCACCAACTATACATGAGGACCTTGCGAAGGAAAAAATAAAATTTTTCTTTTTCTTAGTAACTAATTTAGTAATATGTGAGATTAAAGTAATTATTACCACTTTCTATCTTATTACCGTGTCAGGATCCATCTTCTTTACATTCTCAACATTTCCTAAGTACGTTTCTTTTAAACTCATATTAAATCATGAACTATAGTACTATCGATAATTCACCCTGATAATTTTATTTAAAATTAGAATAATATATAAGCATACCCCTCCAAACGTGAGGTTTTTCATCTAAATCTGGAATGGTTAATTATTTATCGTGAGAATTACAGATATATTTGGGATGTATAACGTTGAGGAATTTAAAAAGCTGTATCCGGAGATGTTTTCATCAACATCACCAACTGACATCATTATAGGCGTTCTTATTATATCATCTCTTTTCAATATCCCCTATCTTTACATCAGGTTCCTGGAGTACAGGCTGATATCATTCCTGGGAAACAGGCTTATCCCTTTTATAGAATTCAGGTTGAGATTAAAAAGGATCATTGATATTGTTCATCGAATACTTGAGACCCCGGTTTTTGGCAATCCCAGGTCAAGGATTTAAATGATTCTTCTATACCCACACCTATGACCAACCGCCAACAGGCACGCAGTCACACGAAAAGAAGATTTCCAGATGCGAGAAGATTGATTGCAGCTATCGGGTAAAAGATAAATGACGAGTAAGTGAAGAAAGAATAGATAAAGGACGGACAGAAAAGAAAGGAGAGGAGAGGTGTCATAGACCTCCCTTGAATTTATCAAACCAGAATTTCACTGACGAAGTGGCACTATTGAACTTCCTGGCGGTCGCTCTTAAACTGAGACCTTCCTTGAAAGCTTCTCTCAGATTCTGTCGGTCAGCTTCACTGAAGGTCCTATGATGCTTCATGGGGTTGTCATCCGTAACTTTTCGAACGAAAGTAGGAGAGTGACCGGTGAGTTTTGCGACTTCAGTATTATTGAAGCCTTTTTCCTTCAGCTCTCTTAAACGATCTCTTTCTTCCAGGGAAACTCTTAAAAATTTTCTAATCGATAGATTTTCGTGCGTTACCGACATGATGATATTACGGATCACGTCATGATGTCTGTCAAACTTCTCACCGATCCTGTTTGAAGACATACCATTTTTATATAATGTTAGGATTTCTGTTTTAAGTTCATCCGTTACTGGTTTATGCCTCTCTCGTTTAATGTTGGTTTCCATGATCCTCATTGATTGATATATTTGAGAATCTGCAATGTCATATTTCGCAACGATATCCTTGATAGGCATTCCTGCAGCATAGTCAGAAATAATCTCATTGCGTTTTTCATCCGATAGAGGACGCCATCGTCTAATAGCAGGCCGGTCTATTCCCA
>JAGFND010000187.1 GCA_021409285.1 Candidatus Methanoperedens sp.
ACGTTTAAGTTTATAAAGATATACTATTAATTTATACATACTATATCAAAAATTTGAAAAAGACAACGACATAGATGGTTTTGATATGGAAAATGAAGCAAGTTGATAACTAAAACAACGGGTTTATGATGTTATAGGATTCTGGAAAGTATAAAGTATATATATTGTTTAGTTGCACTCTTATTAATGGATTTTAGAGAATGGGAACCCATATACATGGAGATACTAAAGGATTTCGGATGGCAACGAAGGAAAGATGAGGAGTCTGCGAAGTTACTGGCAAACCTTTTGCATGGGAAGACTATTGAGCTTGAAGATATAAAAGAAAAAATCAATGGAAAGAACATAATTGTATGTGGCAAAGCGGATACACTTCCTGATGACCTTGAAAATATAGATAGAACAGAATATATAATAATCGCTGCCGACGGTGCAACGAGTACTCTCTTAGAAAAAAGTATTGTTCCCGATATTATAGTGACGGATCTTGATGGTTATTTACCTGATGAGATTATTGCGAACCGGAAAGGAGCGATCATGGTTGTGCATGCTCATGGAGACAATATGGATAAACTGTCCGTGGTTGAAAAACTTAATAATGTGATCGGAACGACCCAGTCAGTGCCATTTGATAACATTAACAATTTCGGTGGATTAAGCGATGGTGACAGATGTGTATTTCTGGCTCATGAGTTTGGGGCAAAAAGCATAAAGCTTGCAGGATTTAATTTGGAGGATAAGAATGTTACCGGGATAAAAAAGAAGAAACTGAAATGGGCTCAAAAGCTGATAAAAATGATTCCAGGAGTCATTAGATCCATAGATAAATCTGAAAAAGACAACTATTTTAAACCATAATGTAATATTAAGGTATAATAACAGGTGATGTCCCAGGAGGAAAACAAATGAGTAAAGTAATTCTAATGGATTTTTATGCGGAATGGTGCGGCCCCTGCAAGATGCAGGATCCGATAAATGAAGAAGTAAAGAAGAAATTCGGAGATAAGATAGAAATCAAGAAAATTGATGTGGATTCTAATTTTGATCTCGCATCAAAGTATACTGTTCATGCTGTTCCTACTCTTATTATAGAAAAAGACGGAACTGTTTTCAAGCGATATACAGGTGTTACACGGGCGAATGTTCTCGAAGCTGACCTGAACGCAGCTCTCAAATAGGGGGCTTGATTGAAACCTTTATTTGATCTTGGCGTTTTGCCTATCAGGCACAGAACAGGTAAAGGGTTCAAACCTCATGTTTGTCTTACTTTCAATGCAGGAAAAAGGCTCACTTTTGCTGTAGACACAACGAATCTGAGTGCTGTGCAGCCTGATGCATATCTTATTACCCATGCCCATTCAGACCATTATGGAAAATCGGTGATGATGTCTGAAAGAGCAATATGTTCGGAAGAGACTGCGCACGCTCTTGAGATCCTTTATAAGAAAAAATATGCAGGCAGGACATTCAGGATCGGTGAGACCATTGACATATGCGGCGTTGGCGTGAAGACGTATCACACACATCATACGATAGGCTCTTCTGCTTTTTTCTGGGAAAATGAAGTGGGAACAAAAATTCTGGTCACAGGTGATGTGAAAGAAGCAATGAACTTACCAGTTTGCGATTGTCTTGTCACCGAGGCAAACTATGGTGATCCGGATGACTCAAAATGTCATTTCAAGGATGATATCAACGCATTCCGGGAAGCCGTTGAATCATCGTCAGATGATCTTGCTTTTGGCGCTTATGCATTCGGGAAAGCCCAGCGCGCGGTGAAACTTCTTCGCGAGTCAGGATATTCGGGAGTTATAGGGATGGATGATAATTCACTTGCCCTGACATCAGGATTAATGGAAAATACCGGCCATCTTGTTGATCTCTCAAGCAATTGCGGCATCAAAATAACAACTCCGGCTGAAATACCAACGATATCCGCCTCGAAAAAATTCATCCTGACAGGGAGACATGATTATAAGATCCCGACCATCAACATAAGCGATCATATGGATGTGAACGGGCTTATCAGCATGACACAAAAGTGCGCGCCTGAGGCTGTTATCGTATATCATCCGGGCGGCCATCGTCCGTTCAAGCTCGCTGCTTATTTAAATAAAACAGGTATTTACGCCCGCGCTCTTGAGCAGATAAGTACGTGTATTGATATATAATGAAAATGATTTTACACCCTCACCTTCTCCCCGCAATCGTTCCTCCTGTAAACCCCGAATTCAGTCCTCTTTAAAACATCACCCTGAAAAACAGGCCCATCCTTACAAACCCGCAGCCCATCAACGCAGCACGCTCCGCATATCCCTAAGCCGCATTTGATATAGCGGTGAAGGCTGAATTGTGCTATTTCGGGGGGTACTTTGTCGAGAACCTTTTTCATCATGATCTCAGGCCCGCAGCAGCAAATCTCGTCATATTTTTCCGGCCCATCCATCAATTGTGTAACATATCCATGTATTCCTGCCGTACCATCATCTGTGGCGATCTTCAATTCTCCGGCAGCAAGAAAGCGCTCTTTGAACAAAAGTTCATCTTTTTTCTTCGCCCCAAGAAGAGTCGTGACACTGATCCCCATCGATCCGGCCTTTTCAGCAAGCGGCGCTATGGGGGCGGCCCCGACACCGCCAGCGATCAAAAGGATGTTCCCTTTATTGAAGTCAAATCCGTTCCCGAAAGGCCCCCGGATGCCAATAGAATCCCCAACTTCAAATCCAAACAAAGCCGATGTCGCAGGCCCGACTTTCTGTACAGTTATCGCATTCCCGTATGAAAGCGCCATCGGGATCTCATCCACACCTCTTATCCAGATCATCACGAACTGCCCGGGAATAGAATCTAAGGTTTTATCAAAGAAGAAGGTCTTTATTGTGGGTGTTTCATCCACGACTTCTGTGATTACAGTATTTATCGGCATCATAGTTTATGCGCCATTCCTTTTATTTGATCGAGAGTCCAGTTCTTTTCTTCCAAAAATGATTCCATGCCTGAAGAAATATCGGTGAAGATGTTGATTTTCTCTCCCACAGCAGAACCCATCTGGACTGCGGATGCGCCTGCCATTATGAATTCGATAGCATCCCGGTGATCTGATATTCCGCCAACTCCGATTATCGGTATTTCAAGTGCTTCGTAGAGGTCATAAACGCATTTTATCGCAACAGGTTTAACGGCTCGCCCTGAAAGGCCCCCGAATTTGTTGCCAAGGATAGGATAACCGCTTTCGATATCAATTGCCATCCCCCTGACTGTGTTTATCGCTACGACCGCATCAGCCCCGCCGCGCTGTGCTGCCCTACCAATGCCCTTTATATCAGTAACATTGGGTGTGAGTTTCACCCACACTGGAACATTTGTAGCACTTTTCACATCTTTTGTAATCTCCTCCACAAGAACTGGATCTGAGCCGATTTGCGCTCCGTACCCGCATACATGCGGGCAGCTCACATTCAGCTCAAATGCGTCGGCACGAATGGCGCCTGCAATTTCTGAGAACTCATCGGCGCTGCCGCCAAAAATACTTACGATAACCGGCACTCCGCCTTCTTTTGCTGTATCTATTTCAGGCTGAAAATTCTTATATGAGGGATTTGGAAGCCCCATTGCATTCAGATAACCGCAATCCAGTTCTACCATTGTAGGATTGTTGTGTCCGACTTCTGGTTCGATCCCGATGGATTTTGTGACAATGGCACCTGCCCCAGCTTCCGCAATTCTCTTAAGTGACCCGCCTGTGGTTCCCATGATGCCGGCGGCAAGGAT
>JAGFND010000188.1 GCA_021409285.1 Candidatus Methanoperedens sp.
ATAAGCTGTTAGCTGCTCTTGTTTCCCGAATAATATTTTAGCTTCCAATTCTGAGGGGATCCGCTGCAAATGGTAGGTAGTCGCGTAAGGATAACCAACAGATACGCAGGCTAGCCCAGGCTTTGAGCAATTTATCAAAAATGTTTCATCGCTCTTTGTGAACTTGAAGAATTTAACCACATCATCCACAGATTTACCGATATTCAGGCCGTAAACCTCAGATATGAAGATATTTGCTTTCAGTTCCGGACCAATGGAGGCAAGATCTGCAAGCTGCTGGCTGCCGACTATCACGGCCCAATTACAACATAGCTGTCACCAGGTGCCATTGGATAAGTTAATTACTCAGTCGTCAACCAAAAAAGGTATCACCCCGATTCATCCATAAAGTACTCATCGGAGTGGCACTCTTATTTATGAAACAACGATGGGCACCAGACGAGCTTATTAACTACTGGACACTTACCCCTGAAGAGACAAACCTGATTAATCACACAAGCAAAACAGACTACAACCGCATAGGCTGCGCTGTTTTACTGAAGCACTTTCAGATTGAGGGGAAATTCCCACATCGCAAGCAAGATATTCCGGATGCAGTTGTGGAACATATCACTCAACAACTAAAAGCGCAAAGCACTGAGTTTAAACGGTACGAATTACAGGAGAGGGTTGCGAAACGACACCGCGTTCAGATAAGGACTTTCCTCGGTGTTCGTGTGGGGACTGTTGCAGATGCGAAAACTATCCTGGCATGGCTATTTACGTATGACCAGTTGCTTGAGGAACACAACATTGATCGCTTAAAAGGTGTTGTATATGAGCGGTATAGAGAACTCAAAATCGAGCCACCGGAGCCAAAACGAACTGAACGTCTCGTCCATTCTGCTGTGCGAACAGCTGACGAACGATTGCATAAAAAGATAGTGGAACGATTGACGCCTGAAACACAGGAAAAACTAGATGCACTCTTGAATCAAAATAGTCCTTCCGGAAATATCTCTCTATTGTCTAACCTTAAAAATGAGGCTGGCACTGCCACGCTGGAAAATGTACTTTCGGAAATTTCCAAGCTTGAGAGTATACGCGCTCTGTTTCTTCCTCCCGACCTTTTTTCAGACGTTTCCCGAAAACGCATTCTGTGGTGCAAGCAACGGATAGCAGTTGAGGATTTGTCTGAAATACGTCGGCATCCCAACCCGGTTCGCTATACCTTGCTTTCTGCCTTCTGCTATCAACGTGAGCAGGAAATCACTGATACACTTATTGAACTTTTGATCACGCTTATTCATAAAATTGGTGCCAGAGCCAAACGAATTGTTGAGAAAGAATTCATTAAAGACATCAGACGGGTACAGGGAAAAAACAAATTGCTCTACAAGGTAGCTGAAGCCTCAGTCGAAAAGCCAGATGGAACGATCAAAGAGGTCATTTACCCGGTTGCTTCGGAGCAGAAGCTTCGTGATATTGTGCAAGAATTCAAATCAGGCGGCTCATATGAGCAAAAAGTCCAGACAATTATGCGTGGGTCATACAGTCATCATTACCGCCGCATGGTGCCCTTCATTCTCAAAACCTTGCTTTTTTGTGCCACCAATGAAACATCCAAACCGATTCTTGCAACTTTAAATCTCATGCGAAAATATGCTGATAAAACTATGGTTTCATATCCGGAGACAGAAAAAGTCCCATTGGATAACGTCGTGCCAGCTGATTTGTTGGAGGCTGTAAAGCAGGGCCAGCGGGTAAACAGAATTAATTATGAACTTTGTGCTTTGAAAGTATTACGGGAAAAACTTCGCTGTAAGGAAATATATGTCAAAGGTGCATCTCGCTACCGAAATCCAGATGAAGATCTGCCAGCAGATTTTAATGCAAAACGAACTGAATATTATGCGGATTTGCATAAACCGCTTTCAGCCCATGAGTTTATCGAGATCCAGAAAAAGGAAATGCAAGAAGCTTTAGAAATGTTTGATAAGGGTATACCAAAAAACCAGACGGTCAAACTAATCACTCGAAATGGAAAGCCCTGGATTAAGGTCAGTCCACTTGATGCCCAGCCAGAGCCTAAAAATCTGGCCAGCCTAAAAGTCGAAGTTGGAAGACGATGGAACCAGCTATATTTACTGGATATATTAAAAGAGGCAGATTTGCGCATTGGATTTACACATTTGTTTAAGAGTCCGACACTGCTTGAAAAATTGCCTCGTGAAATTCTACAAAAACGCTTGCTTTTGTGTTTATTCGGGCTGGGAACAAATGCAGGAATTAAACGGATTGCATCTGGTTCGCAAACCGAAAGTTACCGGGATCTGTTCTACATTCGAAATCGCTTTATCAATAGAGATGGCCTCAGAGCGGCAATAGCATCTGTTGCTAACGCTATATTGCGGGAACGCATGGTAAGTATTTGGGGAGAGGCAACTTCCTTGGCCTCAGACTCCAAGAAGTTTGGTGCCTGGGATCAAAATCTGATGACGGAGTGGCATATCCGCTATCGAGGCCCTGGCATTATGGTGTACTGGCATGTTGAAAAAAAGGCACTCTGTATTTATTCGCAGATCAAACGTTGTTCATCATCTGAAGTCGCTGCTATGATCGAAGGCGTATTACGTCATTGTACGGATATGGAAGTCGAGAAAAACTATGTTGACAGTCATGGGCAGGATGAAACAGCCTTCGCCTTTTGCTACATGCTTGATTTTGAGCTTCTTCCCAGGCTCAAAGGGATCGGCCGACAAAAATTGTACCGCCCGGAAGCAGGAAACCCAAAGGCATACCCAAACCTTCAGTCGATATTGACCCGTCCAATTAACTGGGAACTCATCCAAAAATACTATGATGAAATCGCAAAATACACCACCGCACTTAAACTCGGTACCGCCGACGCAGAGGCAATCTTGAGTAGATTTACGAAAAACAAAGTGAAACATCCGGCATTCCAGGCGGTTTCAGAGCTTGGGAAAGTTCGCAAAACTATTTTTCTGTGTAAATATCTCAACTCTGAAATTTTGCGGCAAGAAATTGAGGAGGGGCTTAATGTTATTGAGAACTGGAACAGTGCCAATGATTTTATCTGGTATGGGAAAGGTGGAGAAATCGCGGTAAACAACAAAGAAGATCAGGAGACAGCTATTTTAGCTTTACATCTGTTACAAATCTGTATGGTCTATATTAATACGCTTTTTGTGCAAAAAGTGTTATCTGAGGAAGATTGGCTCAATCGCATGCAGCCTGAGGACTTCCGGGGATTGACACCACTTTTCTATGGTCACATCAATCCATATGGTAGGTTGGTATTAAACATGGATGAACGAATTATAATCGAGTAGCACATTATCCAATGGCACCTGGTGACAGCTATGTTGTAATTGGGCCAAATCGGTTAGACAATATTTCTTCAACACAGCAGCTCAAACTGTTATATTGAATAGGGATTCTTACCTAATCAATCGAAGAAATTGATACAGGGCTTGCCATTTCAAACATAATTGAATTGAATTACTAGATTCTTAAGCCAAAAAGCTAATTGGATTTTCTCATAGATTGTCTTGCTGTAGGACTACGGTTCGTGCACTTCAGCCAGACCAAAGGTTTGATTTGGGTAAAGAATTATATCGATGACCTTTGTGACTGTCGAGCCATTATCCATCTTGAAGGTAACCAATAATTCCTTGCGTGGTGGATTCGTCTTGATAAGGTAGTCCGCCGTTCTGATAGACTTGATATAATGTTGCGATCTTAACC
>JAGFND010000189.1 GCA_021409285.1 Candidatus Methanoperedens sp.
ATAGAACTCACCAGTTGCTTTTGTTACTGCATATGGCGACAGCGGATTGACAGGCATGTTCTCTGATTTTGGCAGTGTCGGAGTATCACCGTATACTGATGAAGATGACGCGCAGATCACCTTTTTAATGCCAGAATCTTTAGCAGCTGTCAAAACATTTAATGTTCCTGTTATATTGGCTTCATTTGAGCTTATAGGATCTTTAATGCTACGGGGAACACTTGGAAAAGCTGCCTGGTAAAAGACATAATCAATATTTTTCATTACATCTTGAAGCAGATTGAGATCCGTAATGCTTCCTTGTATGAATTTCACGTTTTTTCTTTTTATAAGTTCTTCTATATTTTCTATTTTACCGGTTGAAAGATCATCAATTATTGTTACTTCATTATTATCTGAAAGCTTTTCTGCCAGATGAGAGCCAATAAAACCTGCACCGCCTGTTACTAAAATAATATTAAAGCCTCCAGTAATTAAATCCTGTTTTTAAAAGTAGCGGGATCAGATATGAACTGGATAGTCGTCTTTTTGAGTTCTTCAACCGATGTCTCTTCGTTTACATCTATATGGTTCTTCAGCTTATTTATTCTATTTTCATTGATATCAAAACCAATAACACTTTTAAAGGCTTTACCAAACTCTATAGCAAGAGGCAGGCCTACGTAACCAAGTCTTACTACTGCCAACGTTTCTTCACCAGATATTAAGTCCTCTATCATTCAGTTCCCTTCCATAAATAACAAATTTACCTTTCCAATTTCAGTTTAACCTTTATTTTCGTTATACCACCCCACCGCCCTCCTCAAATCCCACGCCCTGAATCCGAACTCGCGCTCAGCCCTGCTCACATCCAGCATCCAACTGCACGCCCATCATGTTATCATAGAAAAATCGCCCGGAATTCTCGCTGTTTGCGCCAATACCACCAACATCAGCCGCAAGATGGATTACGATACGAGTCTGGCGTCTTCATAGAGCTTTTTCATGGCATCCATGTCCACAAGATTGTAATCTTTACTTCTCAGGACAACGATATCTTCGCAGCCATGCTCTTCTAATTTTGGTTCAATATTTTTAGGTGATTCTTAAGTTTGATTCGGATGCGCGCGGATCAATTATCCGACGATTTCAGACAGGATTCACGGGATACGAATATGATAATATCCTGTCGATCCTGTAAATCCTGTCTAAATTTCACCCCTTTGATCATGCCTATTATCTGCGTTAATTCACATTTGTTGCGCGGTGTGGCTGCATCGGATTCATTTATGGCCTGGATTGTGAAAATATAATTTCCATGTAATCAGATCTGAGTATACCTACATGTTTCTATTTATTCAGTAATTTATTAAACTGCTCAACAGTAAGTCCTGCATCTTTTATTAAATCCCTCTGAGTTCCTTTAGATACTGTTTCATGATCCGGGATCACCAAAATAACATCTTCCTTTGACATTACTATATGACTGCCTTTCTGCCTCTCTACCTTGTATCCGATTTTTCCAAAAACTTTCACCATTTGCCTTCCGGATACAGGGAGCAATCTCTTTTCTGTCATACAGCCATCTCAATGGCTATGCTTTTTGGATGTTGTACTACGAGTTCTCTCGCTTTTTCATTGGCAACTTCTAAATACAATTGAATAGCTTCTTGAATATTAATAAGCGCATCTTCTCTTGTCTCACCCTGAGAATGACAACCTTTCAAAGCAGGACAGTGTACGGAATATGTTCCATCATCTTCTTGCTCTAATACGATTTCCAATTTCATTATTTCTCTCCAAAATAGTCATTTTAATATACCCAATTCTACTATATAATTATTCCTTGTAATTCATAGATAATCCACAGATTTCACAGATTGGAATATATTGATTCATGATCGTTATCCTGCAATTTCCCCTATGATCCCGATGCTATTCAAATGCCACTCCTCCTCTTCACCCCTCCTCGATCCTCACTTCCGGCCTCCACCCCGGCAGCCTCTCCGCCTTCCCATTATCCGCACACGTCGCCGGCACGTCAGCAGGATGCCCGGGCAAGAAATCGATCTTTGCCTTTTTTCCGAGGTTCTCCTCTATCTGATTTATCACATACATCAACTCAACAGGATTATTATTCCCGAGGTTTATTATTTCATATCCATAGGAGGTGAAAGCGCCTTCACCGTGCCTGCTGCGATATCGTCTATATACGTAAAATCCCTTTTCTGCTTCCCATCGCCAAAGACCTCGATTGGTTTTCCCTCGTATATGTTCTTAATGAACCTGAATATGCTCATATCAGGCCTGCCAGCAGGTCCATAGACCGTGAAATACCGGAGTATCGTGATGTCGATGCCGTAAAGGAAATGATACATATAACACATGGCTTCTGCTCCCTTTTTTGTTGCTGCATAAACTTTTCAGATATTATCTTCCTGAATTCTAATAGCCTCCACTGCTATGCTATCAATTTCATCAAAAGATGCGGTAACCCTTCTCTTAATATTTCTTTAAGCTTTATTTTCGTTATACCACTCCAGCATCCTTCTGGGCTGCTCATCCGGCTTTTTTGATTGTATCGGTTGTTTTGCGTTTGGTGGTTGCGTGGGATAAAATCTGCGAGAATCTACGTAAGACAAATACTATACCAGTAAAATCTCTTCCTCCATGGAGATAGCTTTAGAGGCGTAAAGTAATACTGCTTGAATATCCTCTTTTGTAATAAAGGGATATTCATCCTCCAACTTTTTTTCGGTGTAGCCGTAAGCAAGTTTTTCTAAAATTAAATCCACCGGTCAACGCGTCCCTTTTATTACAGGTTTTCCAAACATTATTTCAGGATTTCTTTCTATTCTACTTAAGAGATTCTTTTTATACATTAATTAATCACCTCTAATGGAATAAATCTAAATTTTGTTTTTGTTAATACAACAAAATGATTGGTTATTTTATCCATATAATTTTCCAGCAATTTATCTAACAGAATAATTTTTTCAGCAGAGTTTTGGCCTTTTACTCACATAAGTATTATGCCATAAGCTATCTTTTTTTGATAAAAAACAATTTCACCAAAATCCTTATCATTGGTGATAATAATCCTTTGTTCAGAATTCGCTATTTCACAAACTCGATTATCAGGCATCAGTTTATCTATATTTGTTACCCATTTTATATCAAATCCCTTTTCATTAAGAAAATCTATTAATGGTTTTTCCACATTTACGTTAGCAAGAAATTTTATCTGTTTCATATCCTTTATCGAGTCCTATTTTTGAGAGTCAACATTTCCACACTTAGAATTCATTCAATTGCATAATCTATCTTCTATTCTATTATATACTTCCATTGCCAAACCACCTTATCGTTTCCCTCAATTCTTCTTTGAAATCACTCTCAGGTTCATATCCGAATGTTCTTGCTCGTGAGATATCAGCCAGTGAATGCTTAATATCGCCCGGTCTTGGTTCTATATATACGGGCTCAATATCTTTCCCAAGGATCTCGTTGATCATATCAACCAATTGGTTAATGGTTATCCTTCTGCCGCATGCGATATTAAAAATACCAGTTTTATCAGATTCACATGCAAGAATATTGGTTGTGTCTAATCTTCGGCTAAAATTCTCCTCTGACTGAGCTAATCTTGACCTCTGTCCTAATAAATATTAGGTTTTCTGATTTCATGATTATATTCTTAAATTCTTCATAATTTTCTTCCGAGCAATATCTGACA
>JAGFND010000019.1 GCA_021409285.1 Candidatus Methanoperedens sp.
ATTTATCATCTTTTGAATGGATGGAATGGTCATGGTAGCCCGATCAATTTGTCGGATGTGAGGCTAATAAGACCTGCATAAAATCAATAATATATTTTAAAGTTCCGATGATGGAACTAATATAGGAACAACTTGTATGTAATCACCTATCTTATTTTCAATTACTTTCACTTCTTTTTCTGTAAGTTTTCTTCCAATTTCCTGCTCTGCAACATTTTGAACGTCTTCGATATTTATTGAGTATATTATTTTTGAGGTATCAATCATAGCAATCAAATTTTTATTTGAATTTTGAAAAATATTCATCTATTTCAGGCCTTAATTCAATGCCAACTCTTTCAAAGCAATCTAATAATTCATCGTAACTACCTTCGCCCCCAAGAAAATTCCAAAACTCATCTGCAACTTTCAATTCATAATCTAAATCCAGCAATCCCTTCATAGTCCATCTCTCATATGGTTTTGGCTCATAAGGATTATACGGGATGGCGATACAAGTGTTTATTTTGGCATCAGGATTTTGAGCCAAAACCGTAGCTACCCATTCTAAAAGAGTTCGTTTGAACTCCTTAAAATTACCGATGTTAGGCTTAGCAGTTTTTATGTCAAAAAGAAATATTGAATTGTCATGACTTACAACCAAAACATCTACTTTTGGTGGTTTTACAGTATTTAACTTGCCTTTGTTACAAACTTCCCTAATAGCCTCAATTTCTTCGGCTTTGTTTGGTTCTTTTTTACCTGTTATTAAACCATTCATTATAGTTTGAATTACTTTGTGAGCCTCCTCACTGATCTGATTACCAGCCGTAGCAGATCTTTTAGCATCTTTGAATCTCAATTGAGCCAGAGCAACAGCCACCGGTTCAAAAATGGAGGTTCCAAAAGCAGTATTTAAAGAGTGAATAAATGAATATAAAACCATTCTGTCCTTGCCTAATAAGCGATAATGAAAAGGCATATTATTTGATTCAGGTTTATAATTAAGAAATTTATCTCTCAAACAAGTTCTTATTACATCCTCTATATATAAAATCTGATTTTTTGTGAGAGTCATTCATTCTCCTTTGCTTTAAAATGAAAAATAATTTCTGAATAAGCCCCTTTATCTCTTTCAGTTCTATTTAATACAGGACGCTTATATTGTTTAACTATTTGCATTCCTGAATTTTCTGCAATCATTGGATATAAATTATACTTGTCATTTGCAACTAAAAGGATGTTATAATCTTCTGCCAAAAATTTTTTGCAATTATTCAAAACATCTGAAATTCCTTTAACATATAAATTTCTTGCTTCTTTACCCTGTCCTTTAAGAAGATGACCGATTTCTAATACATCTCGCCTTTCAAAACCAAATAGATCATATGCGTAAGCATGCTGATCATGGTAATCAATCAAACCTACATAAGGCGGACTTGAGAAAATTCCATTAATTTTCTGATTTTTTACCAATTCTGAGAAAGCTGGATTTTTCCTTTCTAACTCTTCAAAAATATCAATAGTCTTAGAATCACCTGTTAAGCAAATTTGAAAGGTGTCCGTTCGTAAGTCATTGAACTTGCACAAACGATTAATGGTATCTTTGCTATAACGTTCCCACCAACTCAGAATAGAAAAAAGTGGTTTACAGACCTTCCCATGCTTGGAGCAATAATATGTAGAAGTTACAGGATTTTTTAAAGTGGCTAAATCGGCATGAGTTGTTGCACGACATGAACGAACAGTACGACTTAAAATAATGCTTATGACTTTTCTTGTGGATGGATTTTTTATTTGTTTGACAAGATTACATACAAAATCAATTTCAGTTCTTATGTGCTGTAAATACCATTTATCCAAAAATTTGTCGCATTTATCTTGCACTAATTTAATGTCATATTCTTTTATTAGATTTGAGAAAATAGGTAAGAATTCCCTCTCTTTTTCTGCTCCATATTCATCACCATTAATTTCTCTAAGTGCCACTTTATATTTATATTCAGGTGATGGAAAATATTTATTGTTGAATTTTGCAAGTTCTTGGGTTAGTTTATTTTCAAACTGAATCGTTTTAGAATCGGCAATAAATTGTTTTAATCCTTTTGAAATTCTTTTTATTTCATAATCCATATCCAAGAAATCATATTTTCCAATTTTTACATTGCTTATCAGCGCATTGAAAGCAGAAACATCCACCCCTATCGCATGCATACCCAATTCATTTGCTTGAACTAAAGTAGTTCCACTGCCACAAAATGGATCAAGTACTATATCCCCTTTTTTAAAATATATTTCTTTTTTAAATTCATCTGCGTGGCTATCTAAAAAATATTCCACTAATTGTGGAATGAATTTACCTTTATAAGGATGTAACCTGTGTACATGCTTGGTGGTATCTGCTTCTTTGAGTTGATCAAACGATAAAGACCAATTTAAATCCTCCCCTAATTGCCCTTTCCATGCTGCTTCTCTTTTACCTAAATAGGAATCATAATATTCACTTAAATCTTGTTCTGCAACTAATGTATCTCCATTGCTGCCAATTTTCTTAATTCTCCCATATTGAATAAGATAAGAAATATTTGAAGGTGTAACTTTCTTTTTTAATAATTTACTTGCCCATTCGCTTGCTTGTTTTATTGTAAATAAATTCTTCGTATCTTCCATCTGCCACACCATCTATAACATCCATTAATTTATTGTTCTGAGTTTACCTTTCATCGTTGTCAACCGCACTCTCCTCAAAATATGCTTCATGCATTTTATTTCCTCCTGCTTCTTAGTTTTGCCTCCTTTATATAACATTCTCCAGTGGTTTTGAACTATGGTTAATCGCAGCAATTTCAACAATCTCGCCTTTGATACAGCTTTAGGAAATTGAGGAATAGATTTTATGGCCATATTTATTTTTTCAGCAAAAAGGGTTGAATAAACTTCTGAATCCTTGGCAATGTAATCACATGTCTCTTCAAAGTTAGAAGCGGCTTTTGGAGACCATCTTATCTTTTTAGCCATTTAGCCATCCGTTTTTCAACCTCTTCATGAGGTATCCCCTTCCCTTCGTCGAGCTCCCTCAAACCTGCATCAACCTGCTGCTTGAAATACAGTTCTGCCATGATGTCATCGACAGTAATCTCTTCAGGAAGAGCCTCTATCATTCGGATTACCTGTTGTTTAACTCCTTTCACGCTTATTACCTTATGGCCAATAATTTCTTATTCCTCCTATATTTATCTTATCTCCCCTCTCCTCTTCAACTCCCCCACGGCCTCCTCCACCCCCGCTCCATATTCCCCTTCAGTAACCATATCTGCGGCTTTCTTAAGATCAGGATGCGCATTCCCCACAGCAATCCCAAATCCTGATGCTTTGATCATCTCTATATCGTTTGGAGAGTCCCCGATCGCCACAAAATCCTTTGCCTCAAGCCCCATCATTTTAGCGACCTTTATGAGACCTCTACCCTTATTGATGCTCCGGCTCAAAATATGAATGGCAAAACCGGTATCCACTATCATGACTTTCGGGAAACCAGCAAGCGATCGCCCAGCTTCCTGCACATCAAAATCTCTTCTGAGGCAGATCTCAGTCATCCTGTATTCAGAGTCAAGCCTCTCAAGCTCAAAATGATCTTTAAGGAACTCAAAAGCTTCCTCACATTCTTTCATGTGCGATGTATCATATTCCACTTTTTCGCATTCCACAACTCCGCCATTTTCGGCTATCAGTGTGCTGCAGGTTCCCAAGAGTTTGGCAGCAGCCCTTGCAAAACAGAGGATATTGCCCGTGGCGATCACCACAGGTAAACTGAGGCTTCTAAGAGCACCGACAGCACGGCAATCAAGCCTTCGGTCACCGAATGTGATAGTCCCGTCAACATCCACAGCGATCGCTTTAAACTGCATTATTCTAATACCTAATCCTTTAGTCCCTCCGATGTGACTGAAAATATGGCCTCACCTTCGGGTAGATTTGGCGAATCCACAAGCCTTGCGATCCTTTTTTCGCCCTTGGATTTACGCAAATAAAGCCTGAAAGTAGCAGTGTGCCCTACGATATGACCGCCTATGGGCTTTGTGGGATCCCCGAAGAATGCATCCGGTTTTGACATCACCTGATTCGTCACGATGATCGCTGCATTGTATAAGCTGCCGAACTTCATCAGGTCATGCATATGCTTGTTAAGCTTTTGCTGCCTGTCTGCAAGTGTTCCGCGCCCCACGTATTCAGCCCTGAAGTGAGCAGTAAGGGAGTCCACTATGATCAAGCGAACAGGTTTATCAGTATCCTTTAATTTATTTGCAAGGTCATTCGCCGTATCAACAAGCAATATTTGATGATTTGAATTGTAAGCTTTGGCTACATGGATATTTTTCAGGAAAACTTCAGGTTCACATTCAACACCTTTCTTGGCTGACAGGCCATTTACCATCTGGGTGATCCTTTCTGGTCTGAAAGTATTTTCCGTATCAATTATTATCACAGATCCATCAAGTCCACCTTCATTGATAGGCAGTTGTACGTTCACTGCCATCTGGTGCCCTACCTGCGTTTTTCCTGAGCCGAACTCGCCGTATAACTCGGTTATCGCCTGGGTCTCGATGCCTCCGCCCATAAGATCATCAAAAGGTTTGGTGCCAAAGCTAAGTTTTCCAACAAGTTTCCTGCGTTCAAGTACCTGGTCGCCAGTCTCAAAACCGCCAACATCCGCCGCAATTCTCGCTGCATTAATTATTTTTTGTGCCGTTGATTCTCCTATCTCTGCGATGCTTGCAAGCTCTGACGATGATGATACTGCTATGGCTTCTATAGAACCAAAACCAGCTTCTTTCAATTTTTCTGCCGTTGCCGGGCCGACGCCCGGTAAATCTTCTAATCCCTTTCTTTCTGTCATATTATTATCTCCGGTGCACTTTTTGTTCTGTTTTGGTGCACATCCTGCTTATTCAGGCGCTTTGATGTTTTAAGTCTTACCAGAGCGGTGTGAAAGTATTATTCATTTCCTCTGGAAAGATCATTTTCGCAAAACCTGGATGTTTGTCCTTGCCCCAGCGCTCAGTTCCACTTCTTCATTCCTTCCGGTTTTTGCAAAAGCGTCGATGATTCGTATCTCGCTCCCTATATCAAGTTCCTTTATGATATCTGCATGCTCGCCCCACAGTACCACCTTAATGCGTCCCGTATTATCCGAGATGTATATATTCGAAACCCTGTTCTTTGTCCCATCGGATCGCTCAAATTCGCGGATCTCATCAAGCCCTGAAACATACCCCGATAGGCTGTAAGCTGAATTGATACCGATATCAGCTATGGGGGTAAGTGGTTCAGAATAATCAATCGCAGCATCGCTTTTCACAATGCTCCCGTTCGAACCCAATTGAAGCTCGGTCTGGTTGCTGAACGTATTTTCACGGGCACCCGCATTCATGATCGCAACTGAATCACCGGTCTTGAACCCCGGCTCATCGGCTTTTTTATCCCAGAGGGTCAGCCTCATTTTGCCAGTCGGGTCACCGATCGTGATATTCCTTACCTTTCCTGTTCCCCCATCCTTGCGTTGGAAAGTCTTTACAGTACCCATATCAATGATCTTTCCCACAACATTAAGGCCGTTAGCTCCTGATTTGATCTCATTGATCCTGAGTGATCTTATATTCACTGGCACATCCTTGTCAAAATGCTCGATACTTCCGCCACGCCCAACATTTACTTCAAGACCGCTTCGTCCGTCCTTGATGTATCCTTTGACCTTAAGACTCTGACCCTGTTTGATATCCCCAATTTTCACAAGGTCACATGCTTCATCCCACAGGGCCGCTTTTATAGAACCTGTATCATCCGCAAGGGTCAGGTTCACAACACGTCCTGTTGTATCGTTATCGCGTGAAAATTCACGGATATCGCTGATAGAGAGGACTTTTGCGATAAAGGTAACATTACCCTTATCCGCTGCCATATCTTTGATCTTAATTATCTCATGTACTCCCATTTCGTTCGCAACAAGCAATGCAGCCGTTTTTGTATCGCACAGGCCGTTCAAGCTTTCAACTTTCTCTTCTACCATTGACTTGAATTCATCAGGAAGGATCTTTCCTCCGAGTTTCTTATAAACATCTTCGATTTCTTCAAAATTCACCATAAGTTATTCTAAGAAGAAAATCTCGAATAAAAGGTTTATGGTACAAGAGGAAATAATATTCATACCATGGAACAGAGATACATTTTCACAGCGTTAATATTGCTTGCTATAGTGGCAGGATGCATAGCTTCAAAACCGGTTGAAAAGATGCAAGAGCAGTATATTGACATAAATGTCACGCAGGCAAAAGATATGATAGACAGAGGCGAGGTTTTTATCCTTGATGTAAGGAGGCAGGACGAATTTGACGCCGGACATATCAATGGTGCAACACTTCTTGCTCTTCAGGATATTCCCACTCAGGAGGAGCTAAAAAACAAGCTGAAAGAACTGCCTGCTGACAGGAAAATACTTGTCTATTGCAGATCAGGCGTTCGAAGCGCGGAAGCAAGTGGGATACTTATAAAAAATGGATTCACTCAGGTGTATAACATGAAAGACGGAATAACCGGATGGACAAATGCAGGATATCCAACAACAAAATAAAAAAATTCTGGAAAATTAAATATCTTTTCTTATGTGCATGAAGAATGGCACTTACAGGTTCCTCTGACTTTCTTTTTTATTTTTACTATCTTCATAAATTACCTCCCTGAATTTACTAATTGATTATCTATCATGATCGTATAAGTATTTTGTGTTTTAATCATTATGAATAAAAATATTTAGCGCAAAGTAGATAAATAAAGACAAACAGAAATAATCAACGGACAGATAGGAAAAAACATGATAACAATAAATGAATTAATGGTAATAGTCTTTATCATCAACCTGCCCTTCGGGTATATGAGAAGTAAAGCCACAAGATTCTCAAAGAAGTGGATGATGGCAATTCACCTCCCGGTGCCTTTTGTTCTTATATTGAGGATCGCATCAGGTCTTAACTGGACGGTTATTCCGTTTCTAATATTATCAGATATCGCAGGCCAGTTCGCTGGCGGAAAGATCAAAAGATCGCTGCGGATGGAAAATCCTCTTAAAAATATTTAATAGAAAACTTGAAAAAGGTATTTATATTTGCTGTGAATCCATTAATAGATGAGAAAAGGATATTTTATCCTGTGGATTATTTTATTCTTAATTTCAGCCACTATAGCATTCTATTTTTTTGACTTCGTAGACTTCCCTGAACTCAAATTGGTTCCATATTATGCCGCATCATCATTCTTGCGGATGGTAATAGCGTATTTTTTTGCACTGATCTTTGCGCTTGGATATGGATATACCGCTGCGACCAACAAGAAAGCCGGAAAAATGATGCTGCCTTTACTTGATATTCTCCAATCAGTCCCGATACTGGGATTCTTTCCGGCCGCTGTCCTTTTTTTTATTGCTTATTTTCCCGGCAGGACCGGGATCGAAGCAGCGGCTGTTTTCCTGATCTTCACGAGCATGGCATGGAATCTGGCATTTGGTGTTTATGAATCCCTGACATCAATTCCCAGAGATCTCATAGAAGCTGCTGACAGTTTTGGGATACACAGGTGGCAGCGCCTTGAAAGCCTGACACTTCCTGCATGTGTTCCAAAGCTTGTATACAACAGTATCATATCATGGTCAGCTGGATGGTTTTTTCTGGTTGCATCCGAGATCATTTCAGCAGGCTCGGGATCATACAGGCTCCCTGGTCTTGGAAGTTTTTTTGTAGATACCGCTTATTCAGGCAAAATAGCGCTGATGCTTATTGGATTATCCACGCTTATAATTATCATACTTTTGCTTGAACTATTCATCTGGAAACCGATGCAATCGTGGGCAGATAAATATAATTATGATTACTCAGGCGAAAAAAGTCCCGGAGAGTTCATTTTTAATATAAAGATACCCAAATACATGTTCCGTTTAATTTTTGAGACTTTCTCAAATATCTTAATAAACATATATATTATATTCCACAGGCATGAATTAATGAAACGATTTTTAAAGATCGTGTCTTACCTGCTTTTGATTTTGGCATTTTCCTATATCCTTTATTTTTTTGTAATTTTATTGGTCAGGATTTTGCTGAATATGCCTGAAGAGGCATATTCCATCCCTCTTGCTATTGTTTACTCATTCATACGTCTTTTTGTGGCATACATTATTTGTATCCTCTGGACTATTCCGGCAGCTGTTTATATTGCACGAAATAAAAAAGCATCTGCCTACCTTATGCCGGTTATGGAAGTATCTGCTTCCATTCCAGCTATCGCGTTTTTCCCGGTAATAGTGATCGTTTTCATAAGACACCTTGATATCGCATCTGTTATCCTCATACTTATGGGAATGCAGTGGTACTTGCTATTTAATTTAATAGCAGGGGTAAGATCAATACCAAAGGATCTGGAAAATGTCGCGGCATCGTTCGGGATAAAAGGTTTCTTTTACTGGAAAAAGGTTCTTTTACCTTCAATGTTCCCATCATTTGTTACAGGAAGCATAACTGCATGGGGAGGTGGATGGAACACGTTGATCGTTGCGGAATACATCGTCCTGAAGGGTACGGAACACCATATCTTCGGAATAGGATACCTGCTTGACAAAGCTACCTTCTCAACGCCTGATCCGGACATGGTCATCCTCTCAGTAATTAGTATGGTCATAACTATTATATTATTGAATAAAGTCATATGGCAGCCATTATACAGGAAGGCTCTGACCAAATATAAAATTGAGGTATGAATGCTTTTAGAAATAAGGAATGTATCAAAGACGTATGAATCCGAAAGTAATAAAATACTTGCACTTGATAATATCAATTTCACGGTTGAGGACAATGATTTCATATGCATCGTCGGACCTTCGGGATGTGGGAAAAGTACATTATTGAGGATAATCGTGGGATTGGAAAAACCAAACTCAGGAGAGGTATTTTTCAGAGGTGAGGCTATTGAACCGGATAATCCCAAGGTCGCGATGGTCTTTCAGAACTTCGCAATTTTCCCATGGCTAACTGTCCAGGAAAATATTGAGCTTGTGCTCGAGTCACTGAATCGGCCGGATGAAAAGAAGATCGCATGCAAATATATCCGTGCCGTTGGACTTGACGGTTTTGAGAAAGTATATCCAAGAGAACTTTCAGGCGGGATGAAGCAGAGAGTGGGTTTTGCCCGGGCGCTTGCTGTTGAACCTGTATTATTATGCATGGATGAACCATTCTCATCACTTGATGCTTTGACCTCCCAGAACCTGAAGGATGAACTCCTGATGCTGTGGGCTGATGCAAGCATGCCCCCTGATGCAGTTATAATGGTGACGCATAATGTAGAAGAGGCAGTTTACATGGCAAATCGGATAATTATCCTCTCGCCTCGTCCGGGGAAAGTAATGGCGGATATGAGGATCGAATTGAAAAGACCCCGCAACAGGAAAGATCCTGAGTTCTATCGATGGGTTGATAAAGTATATTCGCTAATAGTATAAATAATAATCATGATATTCCCAAAAGCAACGATCAGTGAGATAATTGGATTGCTTGAAGCTGTGAATGACTCAGGGGGGATAGAGGATGTGGCCAGGCTGGCAGCCGATTTTGACCTTGAGATCGATGAGATACTGCCATCTATCGACGGTGCAGAATTGCTCGGCTTAGCGGTTGTCAGGGAGGGTAATATCGAGCTTACAACAGATGCCCGGAAACTCCTTGATGCCGGTATAAGAGACAGGAAGAAAATCATAAAGGATAAAGTCGCGAGCGTGGACATGATTAGAGAACTGATTGACAGGTTGAGATCGGAAGAGGAGTACAAAATAAGCAAGGAAGAAGCACTCAGGTTTATTCAAAAAAAGATATCCACAATGGATATTGATAGTTATTTCAGGATAATTATCAACTGGACAAGGTATGCAGGATTGATCGGTTACAATAGCGATTCAGAAGAGATCTGTCTTTTGCAGAAAGAAAGATAGCTTCCTGCCCGATGTCAACTTGATTCTTACGTCACTATTTCTGCAACCCTATCCTGCTCGATGGCCCTTCGTATCTCCATCGCCATACGCCGGCCAGTGCTCATGGGTTTGCGCCAGAGGGTATTGCCGTAAGGGTGACCTACGGAAACATGGACATTCGTTCCCCCGCCCACGCGCGGAGCGACATCGTACACATAGAAATTAAGGTCTTTATCTACGCATGTCTGGAGGCAGAAAGGTCCTATTATGCCTGGCTGATAATACTTCCGGGTGGCTTTAACGTATTTTTCAGCAAGCTCAAATGCATCTTCAAGCAGCGACTCACGAAGCGTTGCAGAATTGTGGCCACATACCGTGTATTCGGGTGTGATCTGGCTCTCGTTAAGGGTAATCTGCTGCGGCGCAGGCAATCGAACATGACCATCAAGGCTTGTCTCAAAGCGCCAATCGATCCCCAGTAGTTCGATCTTGCTTAATTCTTCTTCAAGTGGCGAGAAGAACATGTCAAGATTGAAAACCGGCCCAATGATATACCTTTCGATCCTTGCAGCGGCAAGCGCTTCTTTTGTGATAATACCCTGTTTGATGAGTGCGTCTTTTTTTTTCTTGAATTCTGCATAAGAAGAAGCTGTGAAAAAGCCGCGCTCAAGTTTTTTTACGGCATGCGAAAGCTTTACCATCACGAGACAATCAATATCCTCCGGACTATCGATCTTTTCAGGATACGGAAGACCTGCTTTTTCAAGCAGCCAGTAATAATCTTTTTCAATTCCCCGTTCTTCGCTTCTCAGAAGATTTCGACTTCCGAAAATCGGAACTTTGAAATTATCTTCTATTTCATCTATTGAGCAGTATGAGGAAAAGGAACGATTGGGTATGAAAATAACATTTCTTTTACGCAATTTCTGCTGATTCTCTGTTTTTATGATTTCATTGAATTTCTCATAAATATCAACGCTATCCACAATACCGCGCATGACTTTTCCATTATATCTTTGCGCTTTGAAATATTCGCAATATGTCCTTTCCCTGCCTTTCTCGCATACTGCATGTGTATTGAACCCTTCTTCCACGGAGCCGTCGCATACGTCCAGAGCTGAATGGGATGCCAGAACGCCGATAGTGGTTTTAGTGAGATCGTAATCAGATAATACGTCTATTATTTCCTTCCTGTCTATCATAGTCGACTTAAGGTTTTTAATGTCTATGAATGTTACTGTTTCACCAACAAATATTAACAGGGAATTTGCCTCACCCGCTCCCTCCCAATATTGCTTTCTTCACATGTATATGTGGGGATCCATCACTCACAGGCACAAGCTGTCCGGCTTTCCCGCATCGTCCTGAGTTCATTTCCCGATCATTCCCGACTGCAGCGACATCATTCAGTATTTCAAGCGTGTTGCCGGATAAGGAAACATCACGAAGCGGTGATGTGATTTCACCATTCTTCACGATGAACCCGCGTTCGGCATTGAACTGGAAAACACCTTCACCGGAATTGACCTGGCCACCCCTTGAGCCTTTAAGATATATACCGTTTTTTAATTCGCTTATCATTTCATCAAATTTCATTTCCGCATCAGCTATGTACGTATTGCTCATCCTGATAATGGGACGTGAATATCCCTGTGCCCTGGAATTCCGGCTTATTCCGCCCAGTTTCCCGGCAGTTTCTCTTGAGTGGAGAAAGGATTTCAATATCCCATCCTCAATAAGAGTTGTCTTCTTTGAAGCTGCCCCTTCATCATCAAATGGATAATAACCGTATTCGTGAAGAGAAGGATCATCATAAACAGCAATCAGAGGAGAAGCGATCTGATCGCCAATTTTTCCTGACAGGATCGAGTTTCCCTCAAGCACATGGTCAGCTTCCACCGCATGCCCGACTGCTTCATGTATGAAAACACCTGCAAGTTCCTGGTCAAGTATCACAGGATATATACCTCCTTTTGGGGTCGATGCTCTCAACAGTTCAACAGCAGTTGTGGCAGCTTTACGCGCGAGTTCAAACGCATCATGCTTTTTGAATATTTCAAAACCCATTACACCAAATCTGCTTTCACGCCCTATCTGATAATTTCCTTCTGAGTATGCGACAGCACTTATCGCAAATCCTATGCGGTTCAGGGTATATTCACAATCAAGACCTTCTGAATTTGAATAGTTGACAGTCATCAGGGATTCCGAATAAATAGCGGTTGTGCTTTTTATTCCATCAATACGTGCAGTTTTTTCGATCTCTGACAGCAATTTTACTTTGTCCTCGATAGGAATATCTCCTGGATTCTCTTTTATATGCGGGAGATTCATTAGATGTGGTTTTTCTATTGGAGCAAGCATTATCTCCTCTCTGGCGCATTTATCTCTGGCGGTATTTGCAAGCTTTTTCGCTGTGCCCAATGCTTCATCCAGTTTTTCCAGATTTTCAAGGGAAACGAAGCCCCAGCTGCCCCCGGAAAGTGCGCGGACTGAAGCACCCTTTGAAAAATTGTTCGATATCTCACGAATATCTCCATTATCAAGAACTACAGATGTACTGATGCTCTTTAGAATACGTGTATCATAGAATTCCATGTATATCTCACAAAACGGATGCTGGCTTTGTATCAGGCAGAGCTATTTTGAATTTAGTTTTCTTGGCAAGCTTCCTAATGGTCGATATAAGACCTTCTTTCTCTACTCCTACAAGACTGTATTCAAGAACCTCCTGTATATTTGTTACAGGTATGATCTTGATCGTATCCTTGAATTCATCTTCAATCAAAACATCGCCCATATTTGATCTGGGAATGATCACGGTTTTAATTCCAGCAAGAGCCGCAGCTTCTATCTTATAGGTAACTCCTCCGACAGGAAGCACATCCCCACGTACAGAGAGAGA
Source organism: Candidatus Methanoperedens sp. (assembly GCA_021409285.1). Lineage (GTDB taxonomy): Archaea > Halobacteriota > Methanosarcinia > Methanosarcinales > Methanoperedenaceae > Methanoperedens. The sequence continues at coordinate 12,894 of JAGFND010000019.1, forward strand.
TCCTGTCATGGCAACCGTCTGGTCAACTGGTATTCCCTGGATGGCAGAGAGAACGGCTGTTGCTATGGATATACTGGCAGAATCCCCTTCAACGCCCTCATACGTACCCACGAACTGGATATGGACATCCATGCTTGAAATATCTTTACCTGTGGTCTTTTTGATAAGTGCTGAAACGTTCTGTACAGCTTCTTTGGCAATGTTCTTCAGCATCCCGGTAGCTATGATATGGCCTTCTGATTTAGATTGCGTGGGTGCGACCTCTGCAATGATCGGGAGAACTATTCCTGAATCGTCACCCATGACTGCAAGACCATTTACTCTTCCGATCTGTGCGCCTTCTTTTATGTATAATTTATAATCCTTCCTTCGCTCAAGGTACTGATGGGCAAGCTGCTGCTCGACCGAACGGGCAATGCTTTTTGCTTTTAAAACATGTTGGGCTGTTGTGAGTTCAGCTTTCTCGCCATGGGCAATATCACCGGCAACACGAACAAGGCCGCCTAGGTCTCTGAGTTTGAGCGTTAGATGTCCTTTTCGTCCAGCCCTGCGTCTTGCTTCCCTGAGAATTTCTTCTGTGGCGCCACGGTCAAAGTGCGGTATTTTTCCATCCCTGACAACTTCCTGGGCAACGAACCGAACGAGCTTTTGTCTATTTTCAGGAGTATCTTCGATCGTATCGCTCATGTAGACTTCATATCCATAACCTTTAATTCGTGAGCGAAGAGCTGGATGCATCCCGCGAAGCGCATCAAGGTTGCCTGCTGCTATCATTATGAAATCGCATGGCACCGGATCTGTCTTTACCATTGCGCCGCTTGATCTTTCGGACTGCCCTGTTATTGCGAACTCTTTTTCCTGGAGCGCCGTAAGCAGGTTTTGCTGGGATTCAATACGCAATGTGTTTATTTCATCTATGAAAAGAACACCTTTATGGGCTTTATGGATGGCCCCGCTCTCGACCCTGTCATGGGCTGGTGTTTCAAGACCCCCTGACTGGAACGGGTCGTGACGGACATCGCCAAGGAGAGCGCCTGCATGAGCGCCTGTGGCGTCGATATAGGGTGCCATCTCCTTGCCCACATTCGAAACAAGGAGTTTCGGGATGAATAAAGTTTCTTTTGGCATGAACTGACGCATCATCATAGCGATCAATACAGCAGCTATTATGCCCCACAGGAGCATTCCAGTATAAAATGAATATGCCACAATACCAAGCACAAGAAGCATAACGAACATATTCCTGGCGTTTGTTCTCTTCTGTGCTTCAAGCTTGTGTGCATCGGAAATTTCTTTGCCTTTTCCTGCAGGAACGATACGTATTTTAGGATTGTTCGGATCATCCGGGTTATTGTAGATCAATACATCCTGCAGTTCTTCCTTTGGAAGCAATTCTGCCATTGCTTTGGCAAGCATTGATTTACCTGTGCCCGGGGTTCCGAGCATCATTACATGCCTTCTCTGGTTTGCGGCTTTCTTGACCACTTCCACTGCATGTTCCTGGCCTATGACCTGTTCGATTAACTTTTTTGGAACTTCGATATCCTTGGTGGATTTTATATCAAGACCGCCAAGAAGATCCTGGTTCTTTGATTCTCCTTCAGTATTTTCCATGTATTACCTGCTTATAAAAAGCAATGTTGTCATATTATTCATAATAACATCATCGTAAATTCAGATGTTTCTTCCTTTTAATAAAAATGCTTTCTTATATTCTTTTCGTTGACTTTATAGTAAGAGCTATTATGATGTTCTTGATTAATGAAGGTTTTCATGGTCGACAGGAGGAAAAGAGTAAGGGGGCGGTATAATCAGGGGATTATATATTTTTCAGGGGGGTAAGTGCATTTTTCGAAGTTCCTAATAAAGTGGTGAACCGGCGATCAGACTTCCTGCCACGTAACCAAGGATAACACCGCCGTTAAGAAATGGAAGACCTGCCTGTGGTTTACCTTTCATTACGAAAAACATTAGCACGGAAAATCCCAAAAAAGTTCCGATAATGGCTCCAATTGCTGGAATATTGATTGCGCCAATCAATGGAAAGCTATAAGCACGTGTTTTCACAAAAAAGTTCGCAGATACCACAAGAAGCGTTGGCATCACGGCATCCCCAAGACCCATGAAGAACGCTTCGCGCTCTTCCTTGTCGAACTTCTCCAAAAGGAACGAATAATTCCAGTGTTTGGGAATAACAAGCAAGATCGGAAGACGCAGATCCATCACACCTTCTGCAAGTGCGATCATATGCTTTGTCCTGTAAACAGCAATATAATCATAAACCGCAAGCACAACAAGCAAAAGGAGCGCAGGTATGATCGAAAGCGAGATGCCAAATATAGCGCTTGCCCCGCCGCCCAGGATAACGCCGGTTATGTCTATTACATACCATTCAGGGAATTTGTAGAGCGCCGCTGTGAGACCGATTGAACATATAAGTGTCAGGACAAGATTAATATCCCCTGATATGAATACCGAAAAAAGCGCATAGAAAACATAGGCCAGTGTCCAGCCCACGCTAATAAGGATAAATGCCTGTATCAACCATTTCTGGTTCATCTTAATAACAAGAAATATAAAACCCGTAAAAACAAAAATTATCGCCACCCAGACGAGCGCATTACCAGGATCATCCGGATTGGAAAATGCCTTAAAGTTGTTCACATCCATTGGTTTGCTCATGGCAACCGCTATCAACTGGACAATCAGCACCAAGAACGCCATGCCCACAAATGGAATATAGTTAGTTATCTTCACTTCAATCCCATCCATAAGGAATACGAAGGTTTTTAAAAGTTTGGATTGGATTTTTGTGACTGTTCAGATATCACTTTATCGCCATGATTCGTGTGTGGATTCACGATGATCTATAGATGTTGATTCCTCAATAATTTTTGTTATCAGGGCCAACTTTGCTTTCAGGTGGATTGCCAACTCTCTTTCTGTTGCAATCAATAGATTTGGCTTTGTGGTTTCAATTAATTTCCTTTCTTCTTCGGTTAGTCTTTTCCGAACCCACTGATATAAATTCCACAATTCATTTTTGTTCATATAAATAAACACTGCTCATTATGCTATTTAAATTTTTTCGGTCAAAAATTGTTTATTCCGTGTTGTATGGTTTTTCAATAACTAATGTTGGCCATAGCATCTGACACCATTTCACATTTCAACAATATATTTCCAGAGGAACCCGGGACGCCACCCAATATCGTTGAAAAGATTTGCCAGAATAAAGGCAATGGCCAACCTGACTTTACCTTTTTTTAAATACCGTCTGGGTGAGGTCACTATTCTTCTATCGACCTGCAAAAACCGACCATATCTCTTCGCTTTCCTGCAAATCTCAATGTCTTCAAGAAAAGGGATATCATCATAACCACCTATTTTCTGGAAAACTTTTTTTTTCAGGAATATCCCATAGTCCCCAAAAAACACACGAGTTAGACCTGCTCGAATATTACCGATGCTGCTCTGGAATTTCAAGAAAAGGTCAGGGTTGGAAAATGCCTGTTTGAAACCCCCTCCTGCAATATTATTATCATATTTGAATTTCTCGATAATTGTCAAAGCATCCTTCCAGAGCGCGCAATCAACATGAAGAAAAAGGAGAATATCACCTTCTGCCATTTTTGCCCCTGTATTCATCTGGATTGCTCTTCCACGCTCAGATACCAGTAGAAGGATTTTGTGATTAAAGCTAATAATGTACTTTTGCACCTCCTCCACTGTGTGGTCGCTGCTGCCACCATCCACTATTATGAGCTCAAAATCCCCCTCCAGCGATACAAGATGAGACAGGAAAGGTTTTATATTATTTTCTTCATTGAACACTGGAGTGATTATGGAAATCATATCTATAATGACTCTATGGCAATATGTCAGAAACTTTCATATATTTTGAGGTCAAGTTCTGAATATGGTGGGATCTTTAAAATTCAATGTTGATAAGGTGATGACAGCAGGTAATGGCATTCTTATTCTGGGTATTGCATGGCTTTTATTCTGGCTTGGTCCTGCTTTTTTTCTTTTCAAGGAAGACCCCAGATGGGGTCATAATTTCGCAATTCCTATTACTTTTATTACAGCAGGTCTTGCTTCAAATACAAGGATAATTTCATGCCAGTTGGTTGCGGTCATCAGCGCGTTCTTCATCGTACCCACACTTCTGGCCTACTGGTCATGGGCTGTTGCCACAACGATCTCAGGAGGTCTACTGGGTATCTTTTTGATATTGTACTTTATTGAAACAAGGAGAGAAAACGAACTGATAGTTCCAAACCCAAGATTAAGAACGTGGCTTAAGATCCATCTTCTGACATTTGTTTACCTTGGTCTTGCTCACATGTCACTTATATTCTATCTTGTGAGATGGACAAATCCAGACACTTTTGCGAATTTTCTTCCCCTGGAACATGAAATTTCTACAAGTGTCTTCAATGCCATGCTTATACCTCTGGTCATCCTTGCTATACTTGAGAGATTCGTAAAGAAGATAGGGATTTTTCAGGTTACAAAGATAGGTTTTGTCTGGGTCGTTCTGATGATGGTTATTCCCCTTATTTCCATTAACTTGCTAGGACAATGATGAATGAAAAAGATCCAGTAATAATGTATGGCTGCTTTCATCCAGACCACCTTGAAGAGATGAAATATTTTAGAGAATGTAAGGCATATACTGTCCAGATAGAATCAAATCTGGCCTGTCCCCAGGGGTGCCTCTATTGTTATGCTGCCTCAAATGATACACAAATAAAAGATCTTCCGAAAAAAGATATATTGGCGATAATAGATTCGGCTGCAAGAATGGATGTCAGGGCTATCGACTGGCTGGGTGGCGATCCTCTTGTCAGGAATGACTGGTATGAGTTAATGAAGTATGCCATTGATAAAGGTCTAAAGAACAATATCTGGACAAGCGGTATCCCTCTTGAGAAAGAAGAAGTGGCAATGAAGGCAGTCGAAGTATCTGAGGGCGGTTTTATCTCAGTGCATCTAGATAGTCTGAACGAAGAGATATACGGTAAGCTCCATACCGGAGATCCTGGAACAAAGATGAAAGCGATATTGAAAGGGGTAGATAATGTCCAGTCCTTTGGCAAAAGACCAGAAAATATGATAAATTGTATCACGTTCTCGAAACTGCTGGCTGGAGAAGATGTTAAAAGAACAACAGAGTATTTTTTCAATACTAAGGGAATGAGAACATGCCTTACCCAGATGTGCATGACAGGTCTTGCACTCGATCACCCGGAATGGATACCCACTATCAATGATATAAAAAGTGCCTGCGAAAAAAGAGATGAATTGAATGATCAAGGTTCTGGCTTTTCGATAAGCACAATGGATACCAGTAAATTCTACTGTGGAGGCATTATTTGCGTAACCATAGATGGCGATGTTACTCCCTGTTCTGTGATCAGGAAAGCATTTGGCAACATACATGATATCACACTGGAAAATATAATGGAACTATATGGGAACGAGCTTCTGTTCGCACAAGTGCGTGATCCGGCTAATATGAAAGGACACTGTGGCAGCTGCAAAAACAATTCAGTATGTTGGGGATGCAGGGCAATGGCATATTATGAAAAGGGTGACATGTTCGCCCCTGACCCGGTTTGCTGGATAAACCCGGAAAATAACGTGCAATGAATCAAAGGATGTTATCTAATGAATAAGAATATAGAATGTAAGAGATTGGACTTCACTATAGGGGATGTCAATGAAATATACGAGGGGCCTGTTGGTCAGCTGTGGGAAGAATTGATGGGAGAAGAGATACACGTAGGTGGAGAAAAGGAAACAGACATTCTTGCCAGGAAGGCAGGAATAAAGAGAACATCCTGTGTCCTGGACGTATGCAGCGCACTTGGGGGGCCTGCGCGTCACCTGGCCCGAAAATATGAGTGCAAGGTCACAGGACTGGATGCGACCGAGAAAATGGTGAACGAGGCAGTATCAAGAACAGAAAGGGATGGACTTTCCCATCTTATAAACTTCAGGCTGGGGAACGCTCTTGACATGCCTTTCCATGCAGGCACTTTTGACACAGTCTGGGGGCAGGATGCCTGGTGCTATATTACAGATAAAGAGAGGTTGATCAGGGAAGCCAACAGGGTTTTGAAAACCGGTGGAGTTATAGCTTTCACCGACTGGATACAGAATGGAAAAATGGCAGATAAAGAGTGTGAGGAACTCAATACCTTCATGGCTTTTCCATATATGGAAACGCTGGATGGGTATGAAGAAATATTGAGACAGAAAGATTTTGTTATCATAGAAAAAGAGGATTTGAGCAAGGATTTTGCTCGTCACTGCCACCTTTACCAGAATGGACTCAGGAACGGGAAAGAAAAAATTATTTCTAATTACGGAAAAGAATTATACCTGGCAGCCGATGAAGGACTTAATAAATGGGTGGTAGCAGCAGATAAAGGAAAGGTGGGACGTGGAAGGTTGATCGGGAAAAAGATGTGAGAGGCGTCGATCAAAACCATAGTATGGAAGAATATGTGGTCTATTAGACAAAACATTAAAGCTTTGATATTTACCATATAGTCAATTGATAGTCTGATCAATAAAAATTATTATGTTAAAAGATAAAACCAAACTTGTTATCTGGCCTGTGTATCTTGACGGTACAAAATCACGTGGAGAAGGCAGGCTTCTTTCAATGAAGGATTCTGTGAAATTACCTGTTCTCAGGGAAATAGAAAAAGCGGCAAAGGAATTAGACCTTGAGCCTGTTGTAGAGTCTGATAAAGCTCATCCCAGATCCTGGTGGGTCACAAAAGGCAGGGTGCTTGTTGATAAAAAAGCCCCAAAATCCATAATCGTAAAGCAGATCTCCCGGAAGATCAGTGATATACGGACAAAAAAATGATAGATCTCCATACCCATTCCACTTTCAGTGACGGGGAACTCATACCAGCTGAACTTGTGCGACGTGCGGTTGTTAAAGGGTATAAAGCGATCGCGATAACCGACCACGCCGATTATACAAATATCGATTTTATTCTATCGTGCATAAAGCATATTAAATCTCTTGAGGAGGATTACGATATCAGAGTGTTTACCGGCGTCGAATTGACGCATGTCCCTCCCGCAAAACTGCCAAAACTTGTCGAAAAAGCACGAAAGCTTGGCGCCGAGATGATCGTAGTTCACGGAGAGACAACGGTCGAGCCTGTCCCGGAAGGAACAAACCACATTGCTGTGCAGCTTGATATCGATATTCTTGCCCACCCCGGTCTTATTACGATCGAGGATTCTCTTCTTGCAAGAGATAACGGCATCTGCCTCGAGATAACCTCACGTTGCGGCCATAACAGGACGAATGGCCATGTGGTGAGGATGGCAAAAGAAACAGGTGCGCATCTTATCGTGGATACTGATACACATGCGCCATTTGATCTGATCTCAGATGAAGTGGCTTTTCAGATCGCAACAGGAGCAGGACTCAATGAAAGAGATGCTTATCATGCAACTGTCACGCAACCTTTAAATCTGATCAAAACCATCTAATAAAACTCTTGCGAAAGCTATATATATGGTATGATGACTAATAGGGTTACTTCGTAGAGGTCGAATATTGAAAAGATTGGGAACTGTTCTTCATGCCATTGATAACTTATTGATAGTGCGCGCTGATCAAACACTTGAAAAAGATGTTTTATATCAGAATTCAATTGTAGTTACAAAAAAGATGATACGGATCGGAAAGATAAAAGAGCTTTTTGGTCCAGTGAACAGCCCATACTTTTCTATTAAACTATTCAGAGATGTACAGAATTCAGAGATCAAGAAATTAAGAAATGAACGAATTTATCTGCAATAATTCGTGACAGGTGAGTAAATGGTAGAGATCGAGAAAGAAAAACAAGTCGAGAAGACAGAACGTGAGAAGATTAAGGAAAGTATCAGACAGAGAAAAGAGGGGCAAAAACTCGGACAGTTCGAAAAAGCGACCGTGGAATGCCCTGAATGCAAGAGTCACACGCTTGTTCATGATTATGAGAGGGCTGAACTTGTCTGCAACGAATGCGGGCTTGTAGTTGATGCTGATTTCATTGACCAGGGACCGGAATGGAGAGCATTCGATCATGACCAGAGAATGAAACGTTCACGCGTCGGCGCTCCGATGACATATACCATCCACGATAAAGGTCTTTCCACAATGATAGACTGGCGCAACCGTGATTCATATGGCAAATCCATTTCATCAAAGAGCAGGGCGCAGCTTTATCGCCTCAGAAAATGGCAGCGTCGCATACGCGTTAGCAACGCCACTGAAAGGAACCTAGCATTTGCTCTATCAGAACTTGATAGAATGGCTTCAGCACTTGGATTATCAAGGAATGTAAGAGAAACAGCAGCCGTTGTATATCGAAAAGCTGTTGAAAAGAACCTTATCCGCGGGCGCAGCATTGAAGGTGTAGCAGCAGCTGCCCTGTATGCAGCATGCAGGCAATGCAATGTTCCAAGGACGCTTGATGAGATCGGTGAAGTTTCAAGGGTCAGCAGAAAAGAGATCGGAAGGACATATAGGTTCATCTCAAGAGAACTTGGCCTGAAACTCATTCCAACATCACCAATTGATTACGTGCCCCGTTTCTGCTCAGGTTTGACACTTCGCGGGGAAGTCCAGTCAAAAGCAGTAGAAATACTCAGGCAGGCTTCGGAGAAAGAGCTCACAAGCGGCAGAGGTCCGACAGGTGTGGCCGCAGCAGCAATTTATATTGCATCTATCCTGTGCGGTGACAGAAGAACGCAGCGCGAGGTCGCAGAAGTCGCAGGGATCACTGAAGTGACCATCAGGAACCGGTATAAAGAGTTAGCAGAAGAACTTGATATCGAGATAATCCTTTAATACTGTTTTTCATTTTTAGAACAGTGACCTTAATTCAAAGAATACCTTAGGATTATTCTTGATCAGTTGTTTGATGAGGCTTAAGGTTCCCATTTCGTTGAAATTCATCCCATCTAACGAGCGGGCAAGATCATTCAGTTGTTTATCTGTCATTTTCATGAACAGTTCCTTGATGCGGTAATTCTTTTCAATGGATTTGCCGATAGTCTCTCTCCATTCCTTTTCATATTTGTTCAATGTATTTCTCGAATAATCTTTCATGGAAAATGCTTCAGCTATGACATCCCCGGCAATTTTTGCGCATCTCAAGGAATTATATATGCCTCCTCCGGTTATTGGGTCAGACTGGCGCGCTGCGTCGCCCACTAGCAATATTCCATTCCCGACAGTTCGTTCAATAGGGCGAGATAGCGGCACTCCACCGACAATCAATTCTATGGCTTTCCCTTCAGGGAATCTCTCTTTTACGAATTTATTGAGGCAATCGATAGGTTTCATTTCATTTGTGCGGCTCCCTACGACACCGATCCCCACATTTGCCATTTTATTTCCTTTAGGGAATACCCAGGCGTAACCTCCTGGGGCAATATTATTTCCCACAAAGAAATCACAGAAATCAGGATCGATGTCGATATCTGTCATAAGGAACTGAGCGCATGTTTCTATGTCTTTCAATTCCAATGTGGTATCTATCCCTGCCCAGCGACCGACTTTTGATTCGATCCCATCAGCACCTACCACGATCTTTGATCGTATGTCCATTTCTTCTCCAAAAGAGCGTGCCCTTATGCCAGTGATGGATCCATTCTTCTTTAGCAAACCAAGTGCACTGGTCTTGACAACAACTTCAGCCCCGGATTTACTTGCGTTCTGGGCAAGAGCCCTGTCAAATATCTTTCTTTCAAGAACGATACCAGGTTTGTTACTGTCCTTGCCCATAGGGATCAAAGTCCCATCAGGCGCAAATACTCTTGCCCCTTCCACTTCTGCTGATATCCATCTCGGATCAAGGTCGATGAACGGGGAAACGGTATCTTTGCTGCAACCTTCTGCGCACCGGACAGGATCTCCTATTTCCTGCCTCTTTTCGATCAAAAGAACATTGTACCCTTTTTCAGCAACAGTCTGGGCAGTGATAGAACCAGCCGGTCCTGCTCCGACCACAATAACATCATATTCATCTTTCATTTGACCAGCTCCAGCGCGCCCATAGGACATAGCTTTACGCAAATACCGCAATTCTTGCAGTTGTTATCCACCTCCAGCCACGTTTCCACAAGCTCAAGTGCGTTTTCTGGACATACTCCGACACAGGCTCCACAATATCCACATTTATATTTATTAATATTAAGCAGGAAACTTCCTCCTCTTTCCAGTGATTTTAGATAATAATATTGATACTGAACGATGTTATACTGCATAGTATATTTTAAGATTTGCGGTTCATGATTTTCCTTCGCGCAATAGAACCGAACAACTTCATCGCTTCACCATATCCAAGCAATTTAACAGCTATCTGAAGCCGTGAGTTCCAGTTTGACTCAAGCGGCATGATAAAACTCAGGAAAGCCCATTTTTCCTTATCAGATAATTTATCTTTGATCTCATTGAGTTTCTTTAGAACCCTGTCATAGTCTACATTATATCCAATTTTATCTTCTTCAAATTTTTTTTTGTCAGCAAGGACAAAATCTTCATAAGGTTTTAATTCAGCCACATTTCCATTTTTTGAGCCTGCAAGGACTTCACCGGCTTTCAAACCGTATTTTATTGCATAATATATCCCCTCTCCTAAAAACGGATTTGCCTGGGATGCCGCATCTCCAACCCTGAGAATTCTATCAGAAATGATCTTATCTTCCATCCGCATCATTGGATAAGCTCCGCATTTGAAATTTGTCCTTGAGATCTGACCTTTTGTATTCTCTCTAATTAAGAAATGACTATTTATGAACGATTCAAGTTCCTCCTGGATAACGATCTTATTATACTTGAAAGCATTTATCAGCGCAGCTACTCCAATCCGGGAAAGCCTGTTTCCTATCGGGAATGACCAGGCATATCCCAGATTTCTATGCTTCATTCGAATGAACCAAATTATCTCGGGATCTCCAGACCATGTCATCTCATATTCAGCCCCCACACCGATGAGATTCGGATCCCAGCTCCTGGCAAATCCGAGTTTCCGAAAGATTCCCGCGTCAATTCCTGTTGCATCGACAAGAGACATTGATCTAATCTGATAGGTGACACCATTTGAGATAATATTGATGATAAATCCAGTATCTGTATTTTCAATGTTATCGACAAAAGAATTAGTTTCGATCTGAGCGCCAAATCCCAGAAGTTTATCGGATAAGACTTCCATGAGACGTGAAAGATCGATCGTTTCAAGAAAAGCCTTTCCTATATCAAGTACCACGCTTTCTTTCTCGACTGCAAAACCGAATTTCGTAAATTTCTGGAGGATTATACCTGCCCTTTCCTCATGCGAAAGCGGAAGCATATCCAGTGTAAAATACCATGTTCCTGCGCTTGAATTGATATCTTCCCCGACCTTTCTTTTCCTATCAAGGACGAGCACTTTCAATTCTGGTTCCTTTTGAAGTGCCCCGATAGCGGTGGAAAGTCCTGCAATACCTCCCCCGACGATTATCAGGTCGTAAATCTTATTTAGATGCTGTGGCGCATATGTTTTTCTTAATGGTGTCTTTTGCAGTGCCAACTCCTGGTGAAAAGAAATTGCTTTTGCAGGGCACCATTGCACGCAAATGCCACATCGATTGCAGGTTGAATGATCTATGGACATTTCTCGTCTTAATTGAGAGATCGCACCCATGGGACATATACCAACACAGGTTCTGCAAGTAAGACATATTTCAGGAGTTATGACAGGAATTTCTTGTTTCATCTATCGGGCACCCAAAAGTAACACAAATAGTATTTAATCATTTAAATCCTCTTCGCAACCATTTTTATTAATGATAGTTTTATTTCATCCTGAAGCTTTATGAATGCAGTGATGATATGGCTGAAATGATAAGAATTGATATAAATAAAAGCAAAGATTTCAGGCAGGTATATGCCATCGGAGCACTTGGTGGTCACAGTCCCTATGATTTCCGGCTCTCTTTTTACAATGATTCTCCTAAAAGTTTTAGCGACAAGCGGGAACTGCAGGCGATAGAAAGGACAATAGAAACACAGGTCATACTTTCACCGTCCGCCGCAAAAGAACTGGCTAACTGGCTTATAGCCCATATTAAGGACTACGAGAATATGTTCGGCCCGATCACGCAGCTAAAAGAAGCCCAATCCCCCAAGAAATCAGAAACAAGCTCGCATATCCAGGGATATATGTGAGTTCAATGATGGAATCTCGAGTGTCTTTCTCGCGTCAGGTGCTCCCGCATAAGTTTTGAACGTGTCTCTTCAAATAATGCCCTGATGCGATCTTCATCGCACATTACGTCATTTTCTTTGCATTCTCCATTTTTTTTACATTCATCTGCCAGATGAAGGGCACGTGCCTGTAGTGCTGGCAGGGTCTTTTCAAGTGTATGTTTTAACCATAATTCATCTTTTGATAATATACCCACGAACATTGATGGAATAATATCCCGTTCTATGGATTCAATTCTTTTCCTTGCACTTGTCGTTACCATTAATACAGAATCTATCTGCTGATAATATAAAACTTAACATTATATACCATTACAGGTGATTCAGGAACTGAACTTGTCTCTCCAGATTTAAGCCAGAGGCAGACATTCAGCCATACTTTTAAGGAAGCAGGGACATATTATTATAAATGTAAGATTCATCCATCCATGAGGGGGATAATAATAGTTACATCACATTAACATTTCACATATTGAATCGCAGCAAACAACCAACACCGCCAAGATCCTGAAATATCGGATTATCATCAACAAAATCTATCTATGCGATCTTCTATTTTGCCAGAGGAAACGACATATATTCTTGCCCGGTGCTATCCAGAATGACCAGTCCGAATGTTTCATAGTCTTCTATCAATTGTGCAACTGGTTGGATATACGGCGATGTGGCCACAACCATCAGGTCTTCAACTGGCAAACCCAATTTGTATGCTTTAAAAAAATCGTGTTCATTCGATGCGAATATCACATGCTCCTTCTGCCCATCCTCCCCGTCATTAGTAACCAGATATTTCTCGATAGTTTGCATTGTCTTATCAAAATTCTCAATCAACTTGCTGTTTTCTTTTAACACGGATCTGCATGCCTTTTTTCGTTTCTCAACAAATCTCTCATTTGTTTTTTCCAGGTTCATATATAGGCTAACGAACGATTCTCTGCTCCCAAGGTCATACATTTCTGAGAGGTTTTTGATATCTATCTCTTTCAGATCAGCAAGCATATGTATAACCATGGAATTAAAAATTGGTATTTGCTCAAAATTATGTGGGATTTATAGCAGCATCATTTTATTACAATCGTTTAAAAGTAAATAAATGATCAGAAGGTCTTAAATACGACTTAAACCTATAGTATATTGTTTGCCACAAGTGAACAAAATGTGAGGGAATTTACCTAGACAAACTTTTTTCGTTACATTGTGGAGGCTAATTTATGCAAGAAGAACAAGAAGAAATTAAAGAGATAAAGCGTACACTCAGTGACCTGACCGTCAAATTTGAAGACAAATTTGATGAACTATCTAAGTCAGTCGAAGAGCAACAAGAAAATGCTGAAGAAAAGATAAATGAAAACGCGGCGCAGGAGGGACGTATCGCCTCGCTGGAGAGCACGCGTGCCAGTGGGCATGCCGCAACTCAAGCGGGTTTGCTGTTACGACGAATGGACTCACTGGAGAAGCATGCTGGAGCGACCAACTCGCCGGACCCACGCGTCGCTGCTCTGGAGCCGCAAATCGAAGGCCTGGAGACACGCATCGCCACCCTGGAGCACAAAAAACAGTAAGATAAATAAGAAATCAAGAAAAGACCGGCCAGATCAAGAAAGTTTTTGGGAAATAGAACGGCGTATTATTCAACGGCACGTCCTTGAGGACTTGCGCTTCAAACTTCTATTTCGCCTTTTTTCATCTGCTCTAAATTATAGGAAAAATATTTAAAGTATATTATCTGTTAGTGTTATCGCTATGCCTGAACGAAAACTGGCGGCGTTAATGGATATCGCGTCAATAAACATCGAATCCGAATTTGACGATATCCTTAAACAAATACTGGAAATTACATGCCGAGCCATGAATGCGCATTCCGGTACAATAATGCTGACGGGTAAGACAGATAAACTCAGGATGGTCGCAAAATACGGACTGTCGGAAGATTATATCGACCGGGTTTATAAGGCGGCAGAAGACTTCGACGTACCTCTGACCTCAAGTCCGTCCGGAACTGCTTTGAAAACAGGGCAACATTATGAAGTGCCAAATCTGTTTGAAGAACCAAAATGCAGACCGTGGATAAATCTCTCAAAAGAAATGGGATTCACGTCACAGATATTCACTCCCATGATTTACGGGATGGAGGTGCTTGGTCTATTGAATGTTTATTTTGCTGATGAACATCATTTCACGAAAGTAGAGATCGAATTTGTAAAGTTAGCTGCAAGTCAGGCCGCTTCTATTGTTCATAACGCGAAAACGAAAACGAATGGACTGGCTCTCATAGAATCAGAGAAGAAATATCATAATCTGTTTGATAATTCATCTGACCCCATGTTTATACTCGATGATGATACCAACTTTTTAGAAATAAACATGGCGGGGGCAGAAATGCTTGGTTATACTCAGGAAGAAATTATCGGCACTCACACTTCAAAGTATATCACACCGAAAAGTATGGAATTGATAAACGAACGGAGGAAAAAGCGCAAACAGGGAATAAAAATACCCCGTACGATTCTTGTCGAATTGCCTGGGGCAAAACACAGGTATATCGAAGTCAAATCCATTGTTATCCGGCGAAGTGGACGAAGAGAAGAGGTTTGTTGTATTGCCCGTGACGTTACAGAAACCCAAATGTTGAGCAAAATCGAACCCCGGCAAAAAGCGTTCGGATATTTGATAAGAGGGGTGCGTGGAGGAAAGACACGAGAACTTATCTTGAACTATATTTCAGATAAATCGTACAATGCAAATCAATTAGCAACTGCTCTGAATCTTGATTATAAGACTATCAGGCATCATCTTGATGTCCTTGTCAAGAGTGAAGTGGTTGGAAAAATCAAAAGCGGTTCAAAATATAACCTGTATTATAAACGCTGAGTGATCCGATCCTTTGGGTAATTCTAAATGGTGGAGATAGGACTTATTTCATGCACAATTACATAATCGCCAATTTCTTGGTCCATATCCAGCAATTCTTTATTGAAATTCAAATGACGATATTTGACGTCCCACTTTTTACACAATTCCATTAGCATTAACTTTTTCCTCCTTTTTATTATGTTCCTCAATTATTACGATATATTCCTTTACCAGAAATTCACTCATCTCAAGAGTATTGCAAATTTCTTGAACATTCATG